>JAQVLN010000007.1 GCA_028704155.1 Desulfitobacteriaceae bacterium | reverse complement strand
AGGGGATGAATTAGCAGCTAAAGGAAAGATAATGTTTGCTATCGGGCCAAAGAGCTCCCGATAGTTATGGATACAATTGCAAAAGGAATCAGCAAAGCCGGGAGCAGCAAAGAGCGTATCCTGGCTTTCGCTATCTTTTTAGCTTCTTTGGCACATGGTATTTATTTTACTCATGAGTGGTTAGGTTTTGGGGTTCTGATTTTTGCGTATGCTCTCTGGCAGCAGAAAGGGTCATTTCGAGAGGCGGCCAGACCTGTTGTCTGGACAATCACGGACACTTTCTTTATGGTAATGTTGGGTTTAACAATTTGGGGATTATGGCAGCCAGTAAAAGTTGCTGAAGGGTTATTGGGAATATGCCGTTGGTCAACATTATGGTATGTCTACCGCTGGGCCAGGGAAATAAGCTATGATTCGCAAGCGGGCCACAGGTTAATTTATTGGATTCAAATAACCGCTGTTTTGTTAGCCGGGGCAGGTTGGTTTATAGAAATAGTTAATGTTTTGGGAAGGCCGGAAGATGTTTTAGGCAGGCTGAGCTCCTGGTTAGGTTACTCTAATTCAGCGGCAGCCTTTTTAGGTGCAGTTTTATTATTGAAACCGCGTAGTTTTTCTTTGTGTTTGTTTTTGGGAATTTCACTCCTTAGTACAGGATCCAGGTCTGCCATTGGCTTATATGTTTTTGTCAGTATACTTGATTATTTAGTAAGATTTTTTCGAAATAAAAAAAAGTATAAGCCTCAGGAATTTTTTTATGGAGTTTTTTCAGGCAGAAATTGGTCCTATGTGCTTGGGAAATGGATTTTAATTATAGCTGCAGGGTTAGCCTTAAGTGCCTTGCTTTTTAAACCTGCCTGGGTACATTTAGCTGAATGGGGCTTTGGAAATTCCAGTTGGGGAGCACGTTTATTATATTATCAGGATGGCTTTAAACTTGCCTGGATTTTTCGGGGGTTACCGCATGCCGGTGGTTGGAGTGCTTTTCCTACTGTTCAGCAAATTCCCTATTGGACAGCAGATCCTCATTCAAGCTTTATAACTATTTTATTAAATCAGGGGATTCCTGGTTTCTTAAGTATATTACTTTGGATCATACTTGTTTTGAGAAACAAATTTCTCGGAAGTTCCAAGACTGTGCTGAAATCCGCGAATCTCTTTGCTCCGTTGGTATTTTTAGTCTTACATAGTCTTGTAGATGCGGATTTTTCTTTTGGTATATTGGGAATTCTTTTCTGGATATTGTTTGGTTTGGAATCTGAACAATTTTCCTCAACTGAAATCAAGCAAAGTTATTTTAAGCCCTTAAAGTTCTTGAAGCCCTTAAAGCGCCTGGTTCCCTTGGTTTTTGCTACTCTTTTGTTAACCGGCAGTTTAAGTTTGGCTTTAAGACCAAACTTATTGAACTTAGGGGAACATTGGAGTTTAAAGGCGAAAAGTTTAAGTGGAGAAGACCCCTCCCTGAGTATAACTCTCTATCATAAGAGCTTATTTTGGGATAAGACCAGGGCTGCATGGCAGAGGCAACTGGCTGAATTGGAATTTCAACAGGGAAATATTGGCGAGGGTATCAAGCAAACGGAAAATGCCTTGATTTGGCAAGGCTTTGATTTAGGAGCATATGAATGGGCTCAGAGCCTTGTTTGGCAGACCGCTGAATTGCAGGATAATTCAGGTTTTAACAATTCCGCAGGGCTATATGATTGGGTGGAGAATGTCCCGGCGCGCATAGAGTCGAAACGTCTGTCTGTCAATGAAAACAAACGCTGGCTATGGCAGGGGAGCGCCAGTTTTCGGCCAACTCCACATATTATACTTCTGGCTGACTATGCCCGACAAAGACAATTCACCAAACAGGGTCCCTAATCATAGGGTGTTATAAGGTGGTGAATTTTATGGGTTGGTTGGCAATTTGGGTTTGTCTCAGCTCATTGATCTGGATATTAGCCGGTTATTGGGAATGGTCTGTACCTATAAATTGGCAGGTTCGTATGGCTTCTCTTGCAGAAAGAAAATCTTGTAACCCGATTTACGAATGCTTTTGGCAAATTAACCCTGAAAATCCTCTGGCTGAATGGTATATTTGGCGTTTTCGCAAATTTATGCCCCTGGCAGACAGAAAAATTCCCATAAGATGCTACATAAATCCTGGCAGGGGTCAAAATAATTTATTTAATATGGATACCTATTTGTCTTGTTTGCAAAGACGTTTTCCCGACATAGAGATTAAACTTAAGTTAGAAAACCTGCAAGGCTGAAGGGTGGATTTAGTTCAATGCATTTTTTTCTGACCTATGTGGAGGAAATCGGATTCAGGTTTTCTCCTTTTCCGGAAATGGACAAGCACTTTTTTAAAAAGGATACAGAGTTTTTAAATATTGGACTTCCTCTGGCTTTCCTGGAAACTATTGTTCCGAAAACTATGTCTAAACATAACATTAAGGAAAAGTTAAACAAGAAATTTAAATTTCAAGGGAATTCTTCAGGTTTAAGGGGTTGTGAATGGCAGAAGGCCGGGAACATGACAGGTAGTGTGGATTTTGAGGGCGGAGACAAAACTGGGGATTTTGATCTTTATATTCGTGGGCACCAAATAACCGAAAACGAACTTGAAAGGCTGGCAGTACAGATCAAGGCAGATCCAGAAGCTATCAAACGTTTGGTACATATGAGAGTTTTGATGGGATGGGGTGAATGGATTCCGGCGGTGCGTCTGGAAGGCAAAAGGTGGAGGTGCCAGCGTTGTGGGGAGACGGAATTAGAGGAATGGCCGGGAGTATGGGGAATGATGGAAACCTGCCGCAGTTGTTCAAGTTTGGGTGCAAGCAGTTCCCAGCAAGTATCTTACAGGGATAAACGAGGTTTGGGAAAGGAAACTGAACCGGTATGTTTTGACCTTCAACCCAGTTTGACCTTGGCTCAAAAGCGGGCAAGCTCCCAGGTATTGGAGTTTGTTCGACATAGCCAATTAAACGAGGCCTTGCTTTGGGCTGCTTGCGGGGCAGGAAAAACTGAAGTATGTTTTACTTCTGCTGCCTGGGCTTTGAAGGAAGGCAAGTCTGTACTTTTCGCAGCACCGCGTCAAGATGTGATTCATGATGTGGCACCACGCCTCCAAAGAAATTTTCCTGGGCTCCAATTTCAGGTTCTTTCGGGCAGGAACCCGGTTAAATATCAGAAAGGAACCCTGGTTTTGGCTACGACTCATCAAATACTGCGTTTTTATCAGGCTTTTGATCTGGTTTTTCTAGACGAAATGGATGCTTTTCCCTATAAAGGGAGCAGAATACTGCAGTGGGGACTGAAACAGGCCTTGTCAGCAGGGGGTAAAATTCTTTATTTGACAGCTACTCCCTCGGAAGCAGTGCTCAGAAGGAATAATGAAGAAGGCAAAAATTTAATACGCTTGCCGGCACGTTATCACAGATATCCTCTACCGGTCCCTGAATGGCTTAAATTCCGTTTCTTACCGGAAAAACCGAAATTAACCGAGAATTTGATAGTCTGGTTGCAAAACATGGTTTCCCAGGGAGTGACTATAATTTTTGTGCCTAAAATATCCTGGGTTTTGCCTCTGGTTAATTACCTGAGAATAAAGTATCCGGGATGGAGAATTGAGGGCAGTTATAGTTCTGATCCGGCAAGGAAGCAAAAAATAGAGGGTTTAGTTAAGGGCAACTATTGTTTGTTTATTTGTACATCTATTTTGGAAAGAGGTGTAACAATACCTAATGCCCAGGTTATTGTTTTAGCTGCCGATCATCCTGTTTTTGATGAGCGGGCTTTGGTTCAAATGGCCGGACGGGCCGGACGGACGAAGGAACATCCTGTTGGAATGGTTTTATTTGTCTCTGGGCGTAAAATCCCGGCTGTTTTTAAAGCAATAAACTGGATAAAGGAACAAAATTCTTTTGCCGATAACTTAGGTTTGATAGATTAATTCATAATTATTAAGGTTCAGATTATTTTTTCGCGGGGAGAAAAGATCTAATGAATTGAATTCAAGGGGGAAAAGTAGTTGTGTTTATGGGAACCTTGTGGTCCCGAATTAAAGAAGGGCTGAGTTCTGTTTGGTACGAAAATGAACCTGAATGTTGTCTGTGTGGAGAAAACCCCGGACCGATTTGCTTAAACTGTGAGAATGTTTATTTTCATCCGGAATTAGGACGTTGTTACTCCTGTGGAAAACTGATTTCCCTTGAACTGGACTATTGCCAGGATTGTCTTAGAAATAAGGGTCCTGAAAGTTTAACAAGAGTTTGGGCCTGGGGGCATTACAGTGGTGACTGGAAAAAGTTTATTTGGGAAGTCAAGTTTAAAGCCCAACCCAGGAGATTGATTCAAATTAGGCGTCCCTTATCCCAATGGGTAATGGGCCATTTACCGCCGGTTGACGGAATAGTTCCTGTTCCAATGCATCCTGACCGGCTTGCGGAACGTGGTTTTAATCAGGCCGAAGTAATTGCCTCATTACTGAAATGGGAATTTGGGTTACCTTTAATCAAGGGGCTGGAACGGAAAAAGTTAACGGTACCTCAGATTCAGCTTACACGCTGGGATCGCATGCAAAATCTTGAGAATGTTTTTGCAGTAAAAGAGCCACAGAGTTTTTGGGGTCTGAGTTTATGGCTGGTTGATGATGTTATTACAACTGGATCGACCATGGAAGCTTGTGCCCGAACTTTGTTAGAGAATGGTGCCAGACACGTTTATGGATTATCTCTGGCAGCCGGGGCAGAAAAAGGTCTTGTTCCTTACAGGAAATAACGGTATAATATAAGAGGATAGGTTTAGATCCTGTCACATTAGATAGGTAAGGGGAATTTCTTAATGGCATTTCAAGACAAAGATCTAGTATGTAAGGACTGCGGTGTCACATTTGTTTTCACGGTCGGTGAGCAAGAGTTTTATGCAGAAAAGGGATTTGAAAATGAACCCCTGCGTTGTCGTGATTGTCGTAATGCACGCAAAGCAAGTCGTGGTATGGAAGGCCGACCACGCGAAATGTTTACAGTGGTTTGTGCAGACTGTGGAATTGAAACTCAAGTTCCGTTTCAGCCGACTTCAGACCGCCCGGTCTATTGCCGCGAGTGTTACCAACATCATCGGCCTTCCAGGGACTAAGATAACGAAACATGTTCCCGGATCAATTATGAACAGGAAGTTTCTTCTTCTATCAAAGCAAGAGACTTCCTGTTTTGATATATTTGAGCAGAATTTCTCCGTATAACCATCAAAAGGAATGAGATATAATGATTGCCCTCATAAATTTAAACGACAATACTTTTAGGGATTGTTCACAAGAATAAAGCGCGAAAAAACTACTTTTTGAGAGTTATCCACACTATCCACAAGGTCATGTTATTAACTTATATTTCAAATTATTATGGCCGATGTCGAATGTTCCGGAATTATTTGTAAAATAGAGTCAATCTTAAATATTATGGGTAAAGTATACTTACCCTGTTTAATCTTCCGAAATAAACCGGATATTCAAAAGTCAGTCAGCAAAGTTTTCCATAAATTCTTTTTTATCTATGAAGGATTTTTCGGCTAAAGAGGGAATATTAATTTATACCACATAAAAAGGGGGGTTGTATTAATGAATATAATTATTCGAGGTAAACACATTGAAGTTACCGATGCCCTGAAGAGCTATGTAACAAAAAGGGTAAGCAAATTGGAAAAGTTCTCTGATGATTTTACGGATGTACAAGTTACTTTGCTTGTTGAACGTGGTCGTCATCGGGTAGAAGTAACAGCCCCAATTCATGGTATAATTTTGCGTGGTGAAGAAGAGACAGGGGATATGTATGCTTCAATAGACTTGGTCTTGGAAAAGTTGGAACGTCAAATTGAGAAATATCGCACCCGTATTAATAAACGCATTCGCACAAAAGTTTTTAAAGAACCGGAACCAGCAGAATTTGAAGTTGAAGAAGAACAAAATTTAGTAAGAATTAAAAAATTCCCGGCCAAACCAATGTCGGTTGATGAGGCTTTGATGCAGATGAATCTCATTGGACATAATTTTTATGTTTTTAGAAATGATCAAACTCAGGAAATGAATGTAGTTTATAAACGCAAATATGGAGATTATGGGCTGTTGGAGCCCGAAAGATAAACTCAGGGGTTCGCGTAAGCGGACCCTTTTTGATGCTTCCGTTTTCCCGGGCTCAGGTTGCAGCCCATGTTTGCCGATGGTACAATTAAATGATGGTTTGAGGAAGGGGAAAGGTGGTACGATATGGGGTTTTTACGGAATCTTCTGGATGATAATGCACGGGAGATCAAAAAATATTATAAAAAGGTTCAAATTATCAACTCTTTGGAAAATAGTATTCAGGCTTTAGACGATGAACAGTTGCGTGCAAAGACCGAAGAATTTCGTAAGCGCCTGGTAAATGGTGAAACCCTGGAAGATTTATTGGCGGAGGCTTTTGCAGTGGTCAGAGAGGCATCCCAGAGGGTTTTAAAGCAAAGACATTATGATGTGCAGCTGATTGGCGGAATGGTCCTCCATGATGGGCGGATCGCGGAGATGCGTACCGGTGAAGGTAAAACACTGGTTGCAACATTGCCTTCCTATCTGAATGCTTTAACCGGACAAGGAGTGCATATTATTACCGTTAACGATTACCTGGCCCGCAGGGACAGTGAATGGATGGGACAAATTCACCGTTTTTTAGGATTATCCGTAGGATTGATTGTACATGGCTTGTCTTATGTGGAACGTCGGACAGGCTATGAGGCAGATATTACTTATGGAACTAATAATGAATTTGGGTTTGATTATTTAAGAGATAATATGATGACCAGACCGGACGGCTTGGTGCAGCGTCGCCTGAATTTCGCTATTGTTGACGAAGTGGATTCAATTTTAATTGATGAAGCCCGGACCCCTTTGATAATTTCCGGAGAAGCTGACAAGCCTACTGAACTTTACTACAGAGTTGCCAGAGTTATTCCCCGGCTGAAGAAGGAAGAAGATTTTCATGTCAATGAAAAAGATAGAGTTGTTACTTTAACGGAACATGGAGTGAGCCGGGTTGAAAGCATGTTGGGAGTGAATAATCTTTATGAGGATATTCATACTGAACTGGCCCACCATGTTAACCAGGCCCTGAAAGCAGCCGCCCTCTTTAAACGGGACCGGGATTATGTTGTTAAGGATGGACAGGTAATCATTGTTGATGAGTTTACCGG
Source organism: Desulfitobacteriaceae bacterium (assembly GCA_028704155.1). GTDB lineage: Bacteria > Bacillota > Desulfitobacteriia > Desulfitobacteriales > Desulfitobacteriaceae > UBA2264. The sequence goes on along the minus strand of JAQVLN010000007.1, from coordinate 37,274 downwards.
TCGCCTGATGTTCGGACGCCGTTATAGTGAAGGGCTGCATCAGGCAATAGAGGCTAAGGAAAATGTTAAAATAGAAAGGGAATCCCAGACTTTAGCGACAATTACTTTTCAAAATTATTTTCGGATATATCAAAAGCTTGCCGGTATGACGGGTACTGCCCTGACAGAGGAACCGGAGTTTCAAAAGATATATAAGCTTGACGTAGTAGAAATACCTACGAATATGCCCATGATCAGGGTAGATATGCCTGATGTTGTATACCGGACAGAAAAAGGGAAATTTGTGGCAGTTATCGAAGATATTGTCGCAAGGCATGCCCAAGGCCAGCCTATACTTGTCGGGACTATTTCGATCGAAAAGTCTGAATTGTTAAGTGATATGCTGCTGAAGCGGGGGATCAAGCATCAGGTGCTTAATGCCAAATTTCATGAAAAGGAAGCTGAAATAGTCTCAGGGGCAGGGCAACAGTCAATGGTAACTATTGCTACCAACATGGCAGGCCGGGGAACAGATATTGTTCTCGGTGAAGGTGTTGCCTATTCGGGTGGCCTTCATATTATTGGTACAGAGAGACATGAGTCACGGCGAATTGACAACCAGCTGCGCGGCCGGTCGGGGCGTCAGGGTGACCCGGGGTCATCGCAATTTTTCATTTCTTTGGAAGACGATCTAATGCGTTTATTTGGTTCGGAAAATATTATGGGAATTATGGACAAGTTAGGAATGGATGACTCTGTCCCCATTGCTTCGAAAATGATTTCCCGTTCCATTGAGACAGCTCAAAGACGGGTGGAAAGCCGTAATTTTGATATTCGTAAACATGTCCTGGAATATGACGATGTTATGAGTCAGCAGCGTGAGGTTATTTATGCCCAAAGGAGAGCTGTGCTTACGGGTGAGGACTTGCGCTCCAATATTATGAATATGTTGGCTAAAGTTGTTGAAGATACTATTGAGACATTCAGCGGTGAAAGTCCATATGCTGAGGAATGGGACCTGCCGAGCCTAATAGAATACTGTGAAAATTTATTCCTGCCCGGTAGTCAATTGACAGTTGAACAACTGTCCAGGCTTGCTAAGGAAGAAGTACAGCAATTATTGTATGACCAGGCAACCGATCTTTATAACCGCAGGGAAGAAATGTTTGGCTCGGAGCTTATGCGGGAGATAGAGAGGGCAGTTATGCTGCAGGTTGTTGATAACAAATGGATGGATCATCTTGATGCGATGGATATGCTGCGTGAAGGTATTGGTTTGAGGGCATATGGACAAAAAGATCCTTTAGTTGAATACAAACACGAAGGGTTAGAAATGTTCAATGATATGATCGACGCTATTCAGGAAGATATTATTCGTTATATGATGAGGGTTACTCCTCAGGTACGTGTTCAGACACCTGCGCAGCCTCAGCATATTGCTGAAAACCGTTCCGAGGGGGAAGAACAGGTAAAAAAACCTATTCAGATTGAACAACAGCCGGGACGTAATGATCCCTGTCCTTGTAGAAGCGGAAAAAAATATAAAAAATGCTGTGGCTTTGGAAAATAAGAAAAAAGGATGATTAGAAATGTTAACAGAATGGAAAAAGGAATTTGAGCTGTTAGAAATGCGTTTGGCAGATTTGAGGGTTTCACTTTGACGTTGCCCGCCGAGAAGAAACAATTCATTCTTTAGAGCAGGAATTACAACGGCCTGCCTTTTGGGATAATCCGGCAGAAGCGCAGAAGACAATGCAGGAATTAGCTTATCAACAAAGAAGGGTAAAACTTTATCGGGAATTACAACTGGAGCTTGAGGATCAGGCAACCCTCTGGCAATTGGCCCTGGAAGAGGATGCCGGCAGTTTGGAGCCGGAAATTGAGCAAGGAGTAAAAAATATTAAAGAACGTTTTGATCACATGGAACTGGAGATTTTACTCAGTGGTCTTTATGATCGAAATAATGCAATTTTTACTCTCCATGCCGGAGCCGGCGGAACAGAAGCCCAGGATTGGGTCCAAATGCTCTATAGAATGTTTGTGCGTTGGGGAGAAAGGCATCAGTATAAAGTAGAGACCCTTGACCTTCTTCCCGGAGATGAAGCAGGAATAAAAAGTGTGACCTTTTCTGTTGCCGGTGAAAAGGCCTATGGATACGCCAAATCAGAAAAAGGGGTGCATCGTTTAGTACGAATTTCTCCTTTCGATGCCTCAGGACGCCGACACACCTCATTTGCTTCGGTTGATGTTATTCCAGAAGTAACTGAGGATAATGAAATTACGATTGATCCGGAAGATTTGCGGGTGGATACTTTTCGTTCCGGCGGTGCCGGAGGACAGCATGTTAATAAAACCGATTCGGCTGTCCGGATAACCCATTTACCGACAGGAATCGTTGTGCAGTGTCAAAGCGAACGTTCCCAGATTCAGAACCGGGCTGCTGCAATGAGAATTTTGCAGTCCAGATTATTGGAACTAAAGCAAAAGCAACAAGAGGATGAATTGACTGAAATCAGGGGGGAACAGCAGGACATCGCCTGGGGAAGCCAAATCAGGTCCTATGTTTTTCATCCTTACAGTTTAGTTAAGGATCACCGGACCAATGTGGAAACAGGTAATATTTCAGCAGTAATGGATGGGGAGATAGATGTTTTCATTGCGGCTTATTTACAAGCCACCAAAGCTGTAAGGTAAAAACAATCTATAATTCATAAGGCACAATTAATAATGGAAAATACAATTAATGATTATGAATTTTGCATTTTCCATGCTAATTATTAAAAACGGAGGGAAGAGTATTGAGGATTGGCGAACTAAAGCTGACGGCTAACATAATCCGTCAGAATATTATCAAAATGCTGATACCAGCAAAATCCGGGCATCCCGGAGGCAGTCTTTCAGCTGCGGATATTTTGGCGACTCTCTATTTTCAGGTAATGCGTGTTAATCCCCAGGAGCCGAATTGGCCGGAACGTGACCGCTTTGTTCTTTGTAAGGGACATGCAGCCCCGGTTCTCTATGCAGCGCTTGCAGAGAAGGGTTATTTCCCCAAAGAAGAGTTATTGGGTTTACGTCAAACCGGACGTATGTTGCAAGGCCATCCGGACATGAAGAAAACCCCTGGCGTAGATATGTCGACGGGTTCTTTAGGACAGGGGCTTTCTGCAGCTAACGGAATGGCTCTGGCCGGCAGGCTCGATGGCAAAGACTATAGGGTATATGCTTTATTAGGGGATGGAGAGATGGGAGAAGGCCAGGTATGGGAAGCCGGCATGGCTGCCGCCCATTACAAATTGGATAACCTGACTGCCATTATTGACTATAATGGCCTGCAAATTGATGGACGTACTGATGATGTAATGTCTTCGGCGCCCTTGTCTGCCAAATGGCAGGCTTTTGGCTGGCATGTGATTGAGGCAGACGGACATGATATCAAAAAACTCATGGCTGCTTTTGAAGAGGCCCAAAAGGTGCAGGGGAAACCAACCATGCTTATTGCCCGTACAATTAAAGGTAAGGGAGTATCTTTTATGGAAAATCAGGCAGGCTGGCACGGAAATGCCCCGAATGCCGAACAGTCTGAGCAAGCTCTGAAGGACTTAAAAGAGGAGGCGGCAAATCTTGGCTGAGAAACAAGCAACCCGTGAGGCTTATGGTAAAGCCCTGGTGTCCCTGGGGGCGGAAAACCCGGATGTTGTAGTTTTGGATGCCGATTTATCCAAATCTACAAAAACAGCTGATTTTGCCAAGCATTATCCTGAACGTTTTTTTAATATGGGTGTGGCTGAACAAAACCTGATGGGAACTGCCGCAGGTTTGGCTGCTGCCGGAAAGATACCTTTTGCAAGTACTTTTGCAATTTTTGCGACCGGACGCGCTTTTGAACAAATCAGGAATTCAATTGCCTATCCCGAATTAAATGTTAAAATAGCGGCTACTCATGCCGGAATAACTGTTGGAGAAGACGGAAGTTCACATCAGGCTGTGGAAGATGTTGCAGTGATGCGCTCGATCCCCAATATGACTGTCCTGGTCCCGGCAGACGGTGAAGAAACACGGCAGGTTATTAAAGCTGCAGCCCAGTATAAGGGACCTGTCTATATCCGTATGGGGCGCCTGGATGTTCCTTTACTTTTCGGGGAAGATTATCATTTCGAAATTGGTAAGGCCAATATCCTGCGTGACGGTACTGATGCTGCCATAATGGCTAACGGAACAATGGTAGCCATAGCGGTGGAAGCGGCTGAGGAGTTATTGGCAACCGGGATTAAGGTAAGTGTTGTTAATGTTGCTTCGGTTAAACCCCTTGATGTTTCGACGATTATTCAAGTGGCCCAAAGGACGAAAGCAGTCGTTTCAGCTGAAGAGCATAACATTATTGGCGGGCTGGGAAGTGCAATAGCCGAAGTTTTAGCGGAGAATGCTCCTACCCCCATGGTAAGGGTAGGTATTTCTGATACTTTTGGAGAATCCGGCCGGCCACAGGAACTTATGGAAAAGTACGGCTTAACAAAGGCATCCCTGATTGAAGCGGTGCATAAGGTTTTAATCCGGAAAAAGAAATAGCTAATTATGCAAGAGTAAGAAGATGGAAGTTGGCATGAGAGAACCGGCGAAAATATTTAAAATCCTGGATTGCAGGTCTTCTATAGTTTAGGGGGCCTTTTCTTTTTTAAATAGTGGTAACAAGCCAAGGTTTTGTTTACGTGGAGAACGTTTATTAACAGGAAATTCTTTTTCCGTGTCGAATTTAATATAGATTATGCGAAAAGGTCAGGTACAAGTCAGGGAGGAAAAAATGATTCAGTTAACCAATGTATCTAAGATTTATCCCAATGGTGCCAGGGCCCTGGTCGATATTACTATCAATATTGGCAAGGGGGAGTTTGTTTTTTTGGTAGGACCAAGTGGGGCCGGAAAATCAACCCTGATTCGTTTGCTTTATCGGGAAGAAGCTCCAACCAGGGGCCAGGTTGTTATTAATAACAAAAATCTAGTGCGTTTAAAAGATAGAGAAGTTCCTTATCATCGTCGTAATATCGGGGTTATATTTCAGGATTTTAAACTTTTACCTAATAAAACTGTTCTGGAAAATGTAGCTTTTGCTCTCGAAGTAATAGGCGTTTCTCGGCGGGAAGTACAAAGACGTTCCCGTGAAGCTACAGAAATGGTGGGTTTAGCAGAAAAAGAGAAGTCTTTTTCGCATCAGCTATCCGGGGGCGAACAACAGCGGGTTTGCGTAGCACGGGCAATCGTTAACAATCCGGCTTTGCTTATAGCTGATGAACCGACAGGCAATTTGGATCATGATACGGCATGGGGGATTATGGATTTGCTTAAAAGCATAAATAAACTTGGTACTACAGTCATTATGGCTACCCATGCCCGGGAAATTGTCAATAAGATGCAAAAAAGAGTTATTGCCATTGAGAGTGGGCGTATGGTTAGGGATGAGGAAAAGGGGGTCTACGGAAACTATGCTTAACACTCTGCGCTATATCTTGCGCGAAACTTTTAATTCTGTCAAAAGGAATCCCTGGCTAAGTATGGCCTCTATCCTGACAGTAATGGTTTCCTTGGTAATTTTAGGGTTTTCTACTTTCTTTTTAATTAACGCTTCGAATTTAGCCAAAACATTTGAATCAGAATTGGAGATAGCTGTTTTTTTGCAGAAGAACATGACCGTTCAACAAATAAAAGATCTGCAGGCTAAAATAGAACAACTTCCGGGAGTAGCTTCTGTTTTGTTCATTTCCCAAGACCAGGCTTTAGTTGAGATTAGTCAAATATTGGGTGGTGACCAAAGCAATATTATTGCAGATTTAGGAGGAACAAATCCTTTACCGGATAAATTCACAGTTAAGGTCATAGAAGCTCAGGATGTTCCGAATGTAGCCGGGCAGTTGGCACTTCCGGGAGTAAATAAAGTTCGTTATGGTCAAGAATTTATTGAACAACTGTTGAAGTTTACCGAGTGGCTTCGTTGGGTGGGAATTGTTGTAATTATTGCTTTTGCAGTAGCTTCAATTGTCTTGATTTCTATTAATATTAAAATGAATGTCTTTTCTCGTAGACGTGAAATTCAAATAATGAAATTAGTTGGAGCAAGTAATAGTTTTATTCGCTGGCCTTTTTTTACTGAGGGAATGATTCTTGGTTTAATTGGAGGGGGGTTGGCTGCAATTATAGTAGGTTTTGCTTATCAATGGCTGGTCTTGTATATTCAAGCTACTGTGGCATTTTTGCCGGTTGTTCATAACAATTTGATTTTTTGGCAGGTAATAACCGGTTTGTTCCTGTCAGGAATGGCAATCGGGGCAATAGGTAGTGCAATTTCCCTGCGTAAATTTTTACAAGTTTAAGTTCCAGTTAAAATTCGGAGGGAGGTAATGGTTTGTTTAAAAAGAAGTTTTTTCGTTTCGGCATAGTTTGTTTTCTAAGTGTTGCTTTTCTGGGTGTAACAGTAATCCCTTTACGGGCTGGTAGCCTCGAAGATATTGTTCGGAGACAAAATGCAATTACCGCCAAACAAAAGGAAGGTCAGGGAAAACTTAATAATTTGACCTATACTGCTGATAAAATCAATGCTCAGCTTAAAGAACTGCAAGTGCAAATAAATATCGCAAATAAGGTCTTAAACGAAAAGCAAGCAGAATATTCCCGTGCTGAGGCTCAAATTAAAACTGTCCAGATGGAAATCGATAAGAAGCAGAAGGAGTTGGATGCCCGAAGAGAAGTCTTGGGACTACGGATCAAAGGGATTTATGAAGACGGTGAAATGAGTTACCTTGGTTTGCTTTTTCAATCAACAGATTTGGGTGATTTCATTTCCCGAATGGAGTATTTAGGTACATTAATTGCCAATGATCAAAAACTTCTGGATGATATTAAGAAACAGCAAGAAGAAATGGTCGAAAAAAGGGAAGAACTCGAAAGGATACGTGACCGCAGTGCCCAACTGCTGGCTGAAGCAAAGGCTGCAGAGGCTGAACTCGAAGCTAAGAAACGGCAACATAATATTATTCTTGAACAGAATAAAAAATCCCAGCAAGCTATCATTGATGAAAATGAAAAACTTGAAGCAGAATCCAATGCACTTAGGGAAAAAATTCGCCAGCTTCAAGCCGGAAGAAAAGGTGGTACAGTTGGAACGGTAAGTAACTGGCCTTTGCCGGGCTATTATGAAATAAGCTCTCCTTATGGTTGGCGTACTCACCCGATAACAGGCAGGAGAACGATGCATTCCGGCATTGATGTTGCTGCTCCTACAGGAGCAGCACTACGCGCTGTTGGAGCCGGTGATGTAATTCTTGCCGGTTGGTATGGAGGTTACGGCAATGCAATAGTTATTGACCATGGAGGGGGAACTTCCACCTTATACGGTCATCTGTCTCGCTTAGCCGTAAGTGATGGACAAAAAGTTTCTAAAGGGCAGGTTATCGGATATGTAGGTTCAACTGGATTTAGTACCGGTCCCCATCTGCATTTTGAAGTACGCATTAATGGAAACACCTCTGATCCTATGCGGTATTTTCGTTGAGAGACAAGCATATAATAACAGTGAACAATGCGTACTGGTTAAACTTACCTGAACAAAAGGAATTGGGAAGGGGTTAGGCATATTGCAGGAGTTGTCTGGGAAGCGGTTCCTAAAACGTGTTGGAACAGTGTTACTTATTTTTTGCTTACTTACAACAATTATTGTTGGCTGGGTTACAATTACAAATTTTAATCATATCAGCCGCTTTTTTAGTGTGTTAAACCTTATCAACAGTCAATATTTGGAGGTGGTTGATAGAAATCAACTTTTTGAAGGGGCAACACAGGGAATTGTAGACTCTTTGGGTGATCCATACTCTACATATATGAATGCCTCTGAATATCAACAACTTATGGAGGTTATTGAGGGTAAATTTGGCGGAGTCGGGATTATTTTAAGTTTAAAAGATCCAACAAAATTGGTAATTTTGCGACCTATTAAAAATACTCCGGCTGATAAAGCAGGAGTTCAAATGGGAGATATTATTAAGAAAATTGACAATGTAGATACTTCCACAATTGACCAGGAAAAAGCGGTGTCACTTATGAGGGGTGATCCCGGAACGAAGGTCACCCTGATACTCTATCGTGAAAGTTTGAAGGAGGATGTTACAATCACTTTAACCCGTGAAAAAATTGTAGTTCCGACAGTAGATGGCAAAGCTTTACCCGGTCATTCCGATATAGCCTATATTGATGTATCCCAATTTTCCTCTGATACAGGCAAGGAACTTGCAGAAGTCCTTAAATCTATGGATATTCATAAATACAAAGGACTAATCTTGGACTTGCGTTATAACCATGGCGGTGAATTAAATGCAGCGGTACAGGTTGCCGGTTACTTTACAACACCGGGACCGGTAGTGTATATAGTTGATAAAAAAGGTAATATGGAAACAAAAAGCTCTGTCACAGAAACTTATTTGGGACTGCCTTTGGTTGTTTTAATTAATGAAGAAAGTGCTTCTGCAGCGGAAATTGTAGCAGGGGCCATAAAGGACAAAGGCACCGGGACCCTAATAGGGGTTAAAACATTCGGCAAAGGTATTGTCCAAACCATTTTCCCTTTGGATAGAGGAACAAGTGTAAAGTTGACAACTGCCAAGTATTTAACACCAAATAAATTAGATATTCATATGATAGGAATCGAACCTGATATTAAGGTAGAACTGTCTAAGGATGAAGAAGCCACTTTATTTCCTGTGGATACAGATTTCGATCCCCAATTAGAAAAAGCCTACCAAGTCCTTAGGTCCAAAATCAGATAATTGCGACTCGATATGGTCTGGAAACAAGGAAGATAAGACTATTTAGTGAGTTAAAAAATAAGATTGTGACCCCTGTTCGGTTTGTTGCATAGACTATGTCATACAACGCATCAGATGGGGGTTATGTATTATGGGCAACAAAGCCGGGGTTCGTCATTATTTTGCTGAAGGCCTAACTTCAAAAGGGTACATATCCTTGTTGCCTAATATAGTTTCAGGTTGTCGGCGGATATATATGCTTCTGGGCGGGCCGGGAACAGGTAAATCAACAGTAATTAAGGTGTTGGGCCTGGAAATGTTAGAACGTGGATATGAAGTTGACTTTTTACGCTCGGCGAATGAACCTGATTCGCTGGCGGGTTTCATTATTCGCGAAGCTGCTTTTGTCATATTGAATGTTCAGGAAATATCCCCGCTGCGTATGCGGGCCCCCGGAGTAATAGAAAACTTTTCAGATTTTACTATCTTCTGTGATGAACATAAATTGCTTCAACTAAGGACAAAGATTTTAAATGTTGAGCAGGAATTGTCTGTTCTACAAACACATCTTAATGAAATATTAGTATCTGTTGAAGGATATAGTAAAAAGATTCATGCCAATAATTTAAATGAAAGTGAAGATACCTCCATAGTTAACTGTGGTTCAAAACGCTGGGTCGCTAAAGGTCAGGCGGCTCCTTGGCCTTTAGTTGAGCATGCCTTGGAAAAACTTCAGAAAAGTGTAATAGTTCCATGTTTTTTGCATGGTTTGACAACTGAAGGCTGGCTGAATCTTGCACCTCATTATTTAAGTGATTTTGACCAAATACGTTTGGAAGGTAAAGAAACAACGGAGGCCCTGAATTGGGTATTAAGGGAAACACAGCAACTTGGTCAGATTGTGGAGCTTGTTTTGCATCCCTTAAATCCGGATGATATAATTGGGATCGTGTTTCCTCAACGTAATTTGGCTATTTGGCAGGGTAACCCGAAAAATTTACATGATCAAGGGCTTGACCAAGTCTTCAATACAAGTTTAAAAGAGACACTGGTTGCCTGGCACAAACGAAAGTCTCTTCTCAAGTCATATTATATGGAGACAGTCAATTTTACTCAAGTTGATGAATTCAGAGGAGAATTCTTAAATCGCCTACTGCGCGACCTGGATATTTTCGGGGAATGAGGCTAAAAACCCCAAGAACCTATTTAATAACCTTATTCAGAATTAAACTGGTAATACTTAAAACTAAAGCGCCGATGATAGCGCTGGAGAAGCTGTGAATACTAAAGCCTGGGACAATTCTGGAAGTAAGGAACAGCATTAAAGCATTAATAATAAGGGTAAAGAGTCCCAGGGTGAGCAACTGCAATGGAATTGTGAAAAAAGAAAGTATTGGGCGGATAAGCGTATTAACTAATCCTAAAACTAAAGCAGCCCAAATAATTGTTGAAAACCGTGCTAAATCAAAGCCTGGAACAACAAACGCTGTTATGAACAAGGCTAAGCAATTAATAATTAATTTTAATAACAGATCAAACATAAAGCTTTCTCCTTAGTATTATTAATAGATCTTAGGGAAAAATAACATCAAACTTTAAAAACAGAAAGGAGCGTGTCTCATGTTTGGGAGAATGCGGTTCCTTCTGATAGTTTTTACTATTTGTTTAAGCTTAACCATAACTGGCTGTGGACTGCAAGACCTTTTTGGAAAGAACAAGGCAGCTGATACCGACAAAGAGACTCAAAAACAGACAATAAGTGTAATCTTAAATGAGGATGATCCCAATAAAGCTTTAATACTTAAAGGCATCGAAGATATGGCTAAGAAAGATGAGGTAAATATAAAATATCTTTCCCAGCCCGGAACTGAAAAAGCTGATTCCTCTGCTCAGGGAAATAAATTAGATGGTAACCAGTCTAATGGAAAGTCCTCAGATTCTGACCAGCTTCAAGGCAGCAAGGCTTTAATCTATCAAGGAGGCAACCCAAGTGTTCTGCAAAAAGCCCAGGGAAATAAAATTCCTATTTTAGCACTTGGACTCGTTCCGGAAGGAACTAAACCTGACGGAATTGTTCTTTCTGACCAGGAGCAAACAGGTGAACTAATGGCCCAGACTTTAACTGGTAAACTTAGTGAAGGCCAGGTTATAATTCTGGAGGGTGATACTAATAATCCTAACTCAGAGAAAATGACGGCCGGAATTCGGACAGTCCTTAGTAAATATCCTAAAATAACTATTCAAACCATAAGCGGCTCTTCGGAATCTGCTGCAGGAAAAACGTTTACCGAGTATTTGCATAAAAATCCTGGTAATGTTCAAGCGGTACTGGCTCAAACAGAAAAATTGACAACCCAGGCTTACGAGATCCTTAAAAGTATCAAGGCAGAAAGAAAAGTTATCTTGATCGGAGGACAAGCCAGTATTCAGTCTATGCAACGAATGGCTAAGGGAGAGCAACTCGGTGATATAGATACTTTACCTTATTTACAAGGGGTTAATGCCTATCAATGGGCACAGAAACTTCTGAAAAAAGAAGCATTGGATGTAAATGCTTCAGTAACAGGAGATCAGGGTGAACTACCTGCCAAAGTAATTCCTGTTAAGATAATTAATAATGAGAACTTGAATATTATCCAAAAGAACTATACAAAAGCAATCAGTTTAGCTGAGCAAGAAAAACAAACAGAACAAAATTCTGCTAATCAAGCTGGGACTAATAAAGGAACCAGTGATTCAGAACAGAACAAGGAAAACCAGAAAAGTCAGAATTCAGAAAGTAATCAGCAAACAGAGGATAGTTCCGGATCCGCTTCAATACCCTCAGGAGTTAGCAAAATTACCGAAAAGATCAGAACCGAAACAATCAGGGAATATCATGATTCCCAAGGAAAGGTTATAGGAACAGAGAGAAGTACCAATGAAGAAATCAAAACTATACCACCTGAAATGATTAATCAGGAAAATCAAATTCAGAAAAAATCATCCCAGCAGAATGACCAGAAGGATAAAAAAGACCAAGATTCCCAATCGAATCAGGGTAAATAAGGGGAAAAATAGAAATATAAAAAAGATCGGGAGAATCTTCCGGTCTTTTTCATTTAAATTTTAGAGGGAGTTGGTGTTATAATAAAGAAAATATACAATAACGGAGAAAAAAACATGGAATTTCATTTGAAAGCACCATTTAAACCTGCCGGGGACCAGCTTCAGGCAATTGAGGCCCTGGTTAACGGCGTTCAAAACAACCTCAAACATCAAACTCTTCTTGGAGTTACAGGTTCGGGTAAGACTTTTACAATGGCAAGTGTTATTGAACAGGTTGAAAAACCAACCTTAATTCTAGCTCACAACAAGACTCTGGCAGCTCAATTGTACAGTGAGTTTAAAGAGTTTTTTCCGGAAAACGCTGTAGAATATTTTGTGAGTTACTATGATTATTATCAACCGGAGGCTTATGTGCCTTCCAGTGACATTTATATCGAAAAGGATGCCTCCATCAACGAAGAGATTGAAAAATTGCGACATTCAGCAACAGCTTCGTTATTTGAAAGACGGGATGTTATTGTAGTTGCCAGCGTCTCCTGTATTTATGGCTTGGGTTCACCGGAGGGATACTACAATATGAGTTTATCCCTGCGCCAGGGGCAGATAATTGACCGTAATCAGATATTACGTAAACTTGTATCAATCCAATACGACCGGAATGATATGGCCTTTATCCGTGGGACTTTTCGTGTTCGGGGCGATATTGTGGAGATTTATCCTGTTTCTGCAAGTGAACAGGCCATAAGGGTGGAAATGTTCGGCGATGAAATTGAAAATATTTACGAAATAAATATTTTAACAGGTGAAATTTTGGCAAAACGCCGACATGTCTCGATTTTTCCTGCTTCCCATTATGTTATTGCTCAGGAAAGGATTAAGTTAGCTGCTGATAATATCGAAGCAGAACTTAAGGAACGCTTGGCTTTTTTGCGAAGTCAGAACAAATTTCTGGAAGCCCAACGTTTGGAACAGCGTACTAATTATGATTTAGAAATGCTGAGGGAAATGGGTTTTTGTAATGGAGTTGAAAATTATTCGTGTCATTTAACATTCAGAAAGCCTGGGGAAACTCCTTTCACCCTATTGCATTATTTTCCCAAGGATTTCCTGTTATTTATTGATGAATCACACGTGAGCCTCCCCCAACTGCGAGGTATGTATGAGGGGGACAGATCCCGTAAAACTACTCTGATTGACTATGGTTTTCGCTTACCGTCTGCTTTGGATAACCGGCCTTTGCGTTTTGATGAATTTGAAAAATATGTACCACAGAAGATTTACCTCAGTGCCACCCCCGGCCCTTATGAAATTGCCCATTGTCCGGTAATCATTGAGCAGCTTATCCGGCCAACAGGACTTTTGGACCCTGAAGTTTTTGTCAGGCCGTCTAAGGGACAGATTGATAATTTAATAGGCGAAATTAATAAACGTTTGGAGTCTCAGGAAAGAGTTTTAATAACAACTTTAACTAAAAAAATGGCAGAAGATTTAACCGATTATTTGAAAAACCTTTTTATTAAAGTCAAATACCTGCATTCCGATATAAAGACTCTGGAACGCAGTCAAATCCTTAGAGAGCTTCGGCTTGGTGAGATTGAAGTAGTTGTCGGGATCAATCTGTTACGCGAAGGACTGGATTTACCGGAAGTTTCTCTTGTGGTAATCTTGGATGCTGATAAAGAGGGCTTTTTACGGGGAGAACGTTCTTTAATTCAGACAATTGGAAGGGCAGCCCGCAATGCTCATGGTCAGGTTATCATGTATGCTGACAAAATAACTGAATCGATGCAGGTAGCTATTAATGAAACGAACCGCCGTCGCAAGATACAGAATGAGCACAATCAAAAAATGGGAATAATTCCCCAAACAATTTGCAAAAAGATCAATAAAGTTCCCGAAGCGACCTTGGTTGCTGAAACCAAGGTATCTTACGAGAAGACTTCAACAAAGGAAGAGTTGGCTGAACTCCTTAAGAATTTGGAGAAAGAAATGCTTCTGGCAGCTAAAGATTTGGATTTTGAAGGAGCCGCCGAAATCAGGGATGCAATCATAGAGCTTAAGGGTGAGGAAAACAAGCTGAGAATACCCCGAAATAGAGGCTCAAAGCGCGAGGTTAGGGGTTCGGGCTATAAGACGCGGAGGAGGAAATCATAATCGATGCGGACAGGTGAATCTTAGCAAGAAGTTTAGGAAGCACAGGCTTAAGGCTGTGGCGATAATAGAGTGGAACTCTTGAGAATAGATTGTTTACTGTATGAGATTTACTAATGTTTGGTGATATTTGATTTCGAATTCGAATCTCAAACATCGAACTTCGAAAGGAGGTTAAGATGACCCAGGAATATGTAAAAGTACGTGGGGCTCGGGTTCATAATCTCAAAAATATTGATATTAATATTCCCCGGGACAAACTGGTGGTTATTACCGGTTTATCCGGTTCGGGCAAATCATCATTGGCTTTTGATACAATTTATGCAGAAGGACAGCGGCGATATGTTGAATCTTTGTCTGCCTATGCCCGTCAGTTTTTGGGGCAAATGGATAAACCCGATGTTGACTATGTAGAAGGTCTGTCACCGGCAATTTCAATTGATCAAAAGACAACTAGCCGTAATCCGCGTTCTACAGTGGGTACTGTTACTGAAATATATGACTATTTGCGTCTCTTGTATGCCCGTATTGGGCGTCCTCATTGTCCAAAGTGCGGACGTCAGATTAGTCAGCAGACCATCCAGCAGATGGTGGACCAAGTAATGGCTCTTCCCGAAAAAACGCGCATTCAAATTTTAGCACCTTTAATCAAAGGCAAAAAAGGCGAACACTCCAGGGTACTGGAGGGAATACGCAAAAAAGGCTATGTCCGGGCCAGAATCGATGGAGAAACAAGGGACCTTGGCGAAGAAATATCTCTTACCAAGACTAAAAAACATTCTATTGAAGTTGTTGTTGACCGGATTTCTCTGAAAGAGGATAGTGCAGCCCGTTTGGCAGATTCAATTGAGATTGCCCTTAAACTTGGAGAAGGCAATGTAATTATTGACCAAATCGGGACAGAGGAGACTCTTTTTAGTGAGAACTTTGCTTGTCCGGATTGCGGAATTGCTGTGGAAGAAATATCTCCCAGATTTTTTTCTTTCAATAGTCCGTTCGGAGCTTGTCCGGCATGTACCGGTCTGGGGGCAACCCTTAAAGCTGACATCGACCTGATTATTTATGATCGCAGCAAATCCTTGGCAGAAGGAGCAATCCGACCATGGGCCAGATCCACTTCAAATTACTATCCCAAGATGATGAAAGCGATATCCGAGAACCTTGTTTTTGAGATGGATACTCCTTTGAACCAGCTTTCTGAAGAGCAGTGGGAAGGATTATTATATGGAACTAAAACACCTGTTCGTTTTTACTACAATAATATTTTTAACCAACCCAAAATCCATATTGCTCCCTTTGAGGGCTTGATTCCCTATATGGAACGCCGTCATAGGGAGTCAACCTCTGAAGCGGTCAGAACAGAGATCGAACAATATATGAGCGAATATACCTGTGAAGCTTGCAGGGGACGGCGTTTAAAACCGGAGGCTTTGGCAGTTACTGTGGGCAATCTGGCTATTGACAGTGTAACCAATCTCTCAATTACTGAGGCTTTGGACTTTTTGAATTCTCTCGATCTGACTGAGAAGGAACAAATAATCGGGCGGCAGGTTTTAAAAGAAATCCGTGAACGTTTAGGATTTTTGATCAATGTCGGCCTGGATTATCTTACTTTGGGGAGAACGGCAGGGACACTTTCAGGTGGGGAGGCCCAGCGTATCCGTCTGGCAACTCAAATAGGATCCAGCCTGATGGGAGTGTTATATGTTCTTGATGAACCAAGTATCGGACTTCATCAGAGAGATAATGCCCGCTTACTTGCTGCTCTGTGCCATTTACGGGATCTTGGCAACACATTACTGGTTGTCGAGCATGATGAGGCTACAATGCTTGCTGCAGACCAAATAATCGATATAGGACCTGGAGCAGGCATACATGGCGGAGAGGTTGTTGCCCAGGGAACTATATCTGAAATAAAAAATAATCCTTTGTCTTTGACTGGACAATATTTAAGCGGGAAAAAGCAAATAGCCGTTCCCAAGTCGAGGCGCTTGCCCAACGGCAAGTGGTTAGAGGTTTGGGGGGCAGAAGAAAACAATCTCCAAAATATCAATGTCCGAATTCCGTTGGGTCTGTTTACTTGTGTGACCGGTGTCTCCGGTTCCGGTAAGAGTACTTTAGTTAATGAAATTATCTATAAAGGTTTGGCAGCCCGTTTTTATAAGGGCAGGCATCGTCCTGGTATTCATCGTGAAATAACCGGTTTGGAATACCTGGAGAAGGTTGTTGATATCGACCAATCACCGATAGGGAGGACCCCGCGTTCGAATCCCGCTACTTATACGGGGGTTTTCGATTTTATCAGGGAACTTTTTTCCCAAACAGGCGAAGCAAAAATTCGGGGATATAAGACAGGACGTTTCAGTTTTAATGTAAAAGGCGGACGCTGTGAGGCCTGTCGTGGTGACGGCATTATTAAAATCGAGATGCATTTTCTACCGGATGTCTATGTTCCCTGCGAAGTTTGCCGGGGACAACGTTATAATCGTGAGACCCTGGAAGTTCGCTACAAGGGTAAACATATTGCCAACATACTCGATATGACAGTTGATGAAGCTGCCGATTTTTTTAAGGCAATTCCTAAAATAGCCCGAAAAATACTAACCTTGCAGGATGTTGGTTTAGGCTATATTCATCTGGGGCAACCGGCAACTACCCTTTCCGGGGGCGAGGCCCAGCGTATTAAATTGGCAGCAGAATTAAGCCGCCGCAGTACCGGTAAAACAATTTATATCCTTGATGAACCAACAACAGGGCTGCATATGGCTGATATCGAACGTTTATTAAAGGTCCTCCACAGACTGGTGGATGCCGGTAACACAGTCCTGGTAATCGAGCACAATCTGGAGGTTATCAAAACTGCAGATTACTTGCTTGATCTTGGTCCGGAAGGCGGTAATCGGGGCGGAGAAGTAATTGTAGCGGGAACTCCCGAAGAGGTTGCTGCCTGCCGCCGATCTTATACAGGACAATTTTTACAAAGATACTTGAAATCAATGCCTAATTCATAACAGTTCGATTGGATCAAGCCGGAAAATAAGGCATAAACGAAAATCCTTATTCATTATCAAGTGGGAGTGAGAAAGGTTTGGCAATACGATTAGTAGCAATAGATCTTGATGATACTTTACTGTGTGATGACTTTACAATTTCTAAGCGGACACTTGCTGCAGTGAGAATGGCCCGGGAATCAGGAGTCAAGATTACTTTGGCAACCGGGCGTATGCCTGGTTCGGCTCGTCCTTATGCAGAACAATTGGGTCTGGATGTTCCTGTGATTAATTACCATGGAGCTATGATTCAAAATGCCTTAAGCAGGGAAGTGCTTTATCGCCGGGTTATCCCTGTAAATTTGGCTGTAGAAATTGTTGAATTCCTGCACAAGCAAGAGCTTTATGTACAGGTTTATCTGGGAGACCGGGTTTTTACCCGGGAGCTAAATCAATGTTCTGATATTTATAAACGCATAGCCAGTGTAAGGATTGAACAAAGAGACTTGCTTCAGCTTTTAAAAGAAGAACCTGAAGGTGTAGAAAAGATGCTGGTGATCAGTGAAGAATATCAATTAAACAGCTTGGCGGATATTCTTAACCAGCGTCACGGCGGTTTGCTTCATATTGCAAAGTCCAAGCCGATGTTCCTGGAGTTAACCGAAATTACTGTAAATAAAGGGGTGGCTTTAGCCAGCCTGGCAGAACTATATGGTATTTCCAGGGAAGAGGTAATGGCTATAGGTGATAGTTATAATGATATTGAGATGATAGAGTATGCCGGCTTAGGAGTTGCTATGGGCAATGCTAGATCTGAAGTTCAGACGAAAGCTGATGTAATTACAGGAACCAATCAGGAAGAGGGAGTTGCCCAAGCTTTGGAACGGTATGTCCTGCACTTGTAGTAACAGTTGGAAATAAGAACCATCAAGTTGCCAGGATTTATTAATCTAAGTTGGAAACAAAGCTGATCATGGCATAAGAATTGCACGATGGAGCAGAAAACGATATACTATTAACGAAAAAGCGATTTTTATGAAACTAAAGACTCCCGTTTTGTTTATTTGTTTAATGGGAGGAGAATATTGTATAACGTTTGAATAAAGGGGTTGTCCTTTTGCGTGTCCTGCTAGTGGCTATTAATGCCTCGTATGTGCAAACAAACTTGGCAGTTCGTTACTTACGAGAGGCTGTTAGAAATGAGTTTCCTGATATAATGCTAAAAGAATTTACAATTAATGAGTCTCTAAGTGCTATAGTTGGGGAAATATTCGAATGCAAGGCAGACATCATCTGTTTTTCATGTTATATATGGAATATATCTGAGATTCTGAAAATTACTCGGGATTTGCGTTTAGTTTTGCCAAAGGTCCGTTTTGTCTTAGGCGGACCGGAAGTGAGTTTTGAAACGCAGGAATTGATACATAATAATTCCGAGTTGGATGCGGTTATTCAGGGTGAGGGTGAAATCGCTTTTTTAGAACTTTTACAGAGTTGGAAAGCCGGTCGGGAACCGGATAACATCCCGGGGATTGTTTGGCGTTGCCGGAACGAGATAATCAGTAATCCTAAAAGAAGCCCTTTAAGGGATTTAAACAAGTTGCCTGATCCTTATCTGACAGAGGAACAACTGGAAAACCGGCTTGTGTATGTAGAGACATCGAGGGGTTGTCCTTTTAATTGCCAATATTGTTTATCTTCTGTTGAATCCGGGGTGCGTTTTTTAGAACCTGAACGGTTCCGCCATGTTTTTATCAGATTATTAAAATATGGTGCCCGGACAATCAAATTTATCGACCGGACTTTTAATGTGCGCAAAGAACATGCTTTTTGTATTTTGAATATTGTTCGGGAAGAATATGTTAATGCCGCTGATCCACAGTTAATCAGAATACATTGCGAGATGTCTGGTGAACTTTTGGACGAAGAATGGCTGGCATATTTAACAAATTATCCTCAGGGCTTGTTGCAGTTGGAAATTGGAGTACAATCAACTAATCAGTTTACTTTAGAAAGTATTAGCCGGTGTCAAAATTTTGAATTTTGGTGCGAGTTCATAAGAAAACTAAGATTGACTACCGAAATTCCGTTGCATTTGGATCTGATAGCAGGTCTTCCCGGTGAAAACTGGGAGGATTTTCGCAGTTCGTTCAATGATGTTTATCAAGTCCAACCAAATATGCTGCAACTTGGTTTCCTGAAGGTTCTTAAAGGGTCCGGTCTGCGGCACAAGGCTAAACAACTTGGGTTTGTTTACCAGTCTGGTGCACCCTATTCTATCCTGCAAACAAAAGATCTTAGTTATTCAGAGATATTACGGTTAAAACGCATAGAAACAATTCTGGATAAATACTATAATTCCGCTAGATTCTCAAGATCACTTTGCAGAATAATCCCATTATTTCCTACAGCATTTGATTTTTACGATTCGCTTGCCGGCTTTTGGGATGAGCAAAACTGGTTCGGCTCATTGTGGAAGGAGAAAGCCTTGTTTGAGAGATTGTGGCTTTATATTGATTACTTCTCTAAAAATAAATTACTTGGGGAGGAAAAGATAGAATGCCTGAGGGATGCTTTGCGTTTTGATTATTTTTACCGGGAAAGGCCGGGTGTTGTACCGGATTATCTTTGGCCTGCGGCAAAAATGCCTTTTGGGAGTCTTGAAGAAGCGGGTAAGGCATTAAATGAAGTAAAACGACGGTCTTTTGAGGAGTATAAAAGTTTGTTGGTCAAGAAACTGACGGAAGATTCTGAGGATATTCTGGTGTCCTTGGTTGAATCAATGAGTAGGCAGCAATGGTCCAGGTGTACTGCTGTAGCATATTTTTCTGCGCCTGTAAGGAATGAGCTGTGTGATGCTATTGAGCTGGAACAAGAAATTGATGGTTCTGGATATAATATAAAATATGATCCGGTCTTATATCTGTTTTTATACCAAAAGAACAAGGTTTGGGCTTTCCAGATCAATAATGCATGGAATAATTAATTGTGGAGGGTAGATGAAAAAAAGATATTTATTGATTATTTCATTGCTTATTTTATTTACTTTAAGCGGATGTCTGAAAGCTGTACCGAAGGGTGAAGGCGGAGAAGAAGCACCTGCAGTAGTTGCAGTATGGCATACCCTGACAGGAGCCGAGGCTGAAGCATTACAGGTGAAAATGCAGGACTTAAGCAAGGCAAAGCCTGAAGTTTTTGTTAAGCTCGTTTATGTTCCTGAACAAATCTTTGTTAACCGGGCTTATCAGGCTGAGGCAGGGGGAGAAGGTCCGGAAATTTTTCTTGCGCCAAAGGATATATTATTGCAGCTTTATGCCCAAGGGTTGTTGGCACCTGTCGTAGAGGTTGCTTCGGAAGGTTTTCCGGCTGCTGTGGCTCAATTCCGTTTCAGTGGCAACTTATATGCCCAACCATGGCTGACTGATGTTCCATTACTTTATTTTCGGAAAGATAAAGTACCAATTCCAGCTGATCTAACCAGTTTTTCAATAACCAAAGGGCGATTTGTTTTGCCTGAAATAAATTCATTACTTCTAAGTACCTGGTGGAATGGTCAGGGCGGACAATTAGCGAAAGATGGTAAGCCAACGTTAAATTATCAGGCTAACTTAAGTTTTCTTCAACAACTGAAAAGTTGGCGGATTTCCAATGCTTTGCAGGTAACCCCTAATGCCATGGACCAATTTGCTAAAGGTCAAGCCAGTTATACTATAGGCTGGGCCAGTCAGGCTAAGGTTTTGACACAATTGAATATTCCCTGGGATAGCATACCTATGTCTGATCTGCTTGGGGGTAAGGGACAGGCACTCTTGGGACCAACATTGGGAATAGCCAATTCTACTACTAAAACTATCAAACCACTTAATTCCTCTATTCAAATTATCGAACAAGCCTTATTAAATCCGGCGGTTGAAGGGGCAGTTGCCCAGGCCGGACATCGTTTTCCGGCAAATCCTCTTTATTACAGTGCTGCAGACAAATTGCAAGGCATTGAGACTCAGGTAAACCAAGTCTTAACAGGAGCCTGGCCACTGGAAGGAGGTGCCGTAGAGTGGAAATTGTTTTCCTTACAGGATTCGGCATGGAAAAATGCCTTTGCTGGTATGTTGCCCCTTGAAGCTCTTGATAGAGCGCAGACTGAGGCTGTCAGAATAATTGGGGAGACTTAATTTAATAGAACAGGAGGAATTTTTCGTTATAGATCAAAAGGTGGTGAAGAAAATAGACCAACACAGAGGAGTACATTTTATTGTTATTACCGGAATGTCAGGGGCCGGCAGGACTCAGGCTATGCAGAGTTTGGAGGATCAGGGTTTTTTTTGTATAGATAATTTGCCTCCGGCTTTTATCATTAAATTCGCCGAACTTTGTGCCCAGTCCCGGGGAAAAATATCTAAAGCAGCAATTGTCTGTGATTTGCGCGGGGGAGCCTTCTTTTCCACGTTAAATGAAGCTTTAAATAATTTGGAGAAAGCAGGGTTTCCTTATGAAATCCTGTTTTTAGAGGCATCTGATGAAACACTGGTGCGCAGGTACAAGGAATCACGACGTCGGCATCCGCTTTCACCCCAGGGACGTATCCTGGAGGGTATTCAGACTGAAAGGCAGCAACTTGAGGAACTCCGCGGCCAATCCCACAAAATTCTCGATACTTCAAATCTTAAGGCCCAACAATTAAGGCAGCAGGTAGCTGAATTGTTTGGTCAGAAACAGGGTATGGCCCAGATGACTGTATTAGTGATTTCTTTTGGTTTCAAATACGGAATACCTTTAGATGCCGATTTGCTAATTGATGTGCGGTTTTTGCCTAATCCTTTTTACATGGATGAACTTAGGCCATTAACAGGTCAGCATACTCTGGTTCAAAACTATGTCTTTGAAAATTCAATTGCCCAGGGATTTATGAGAAAATATTTGGATTTGTTGGATTTCGTTCTTCCTCATTACCTGCGGGAGGGAAAATCCCACCTGGTAATCGGGGTTGGCTGTACAGGAGGTCAACATAGATCAGTGGCTATCGCAGAACGAATAGGACATCATTTTAAAGATAGCGATTATCTGATTAATATAAAACATCGTGATGAAGACAGAAACCGCAAGAGAGAACTATCCCGATGAAAGAAAAATGGTCTCGTTCCGGGGGATATATTAAATGGCTTTACCCTAATCTAAAAATAAAACGTTGGTTTATGTTGGCAGTAGTTGGAATTTTCCTTTTTGCCACTGGCTTTGCAGTTATGAATGATGGGGTTGCCCTGGGTTATTTAGAGCTTCAGTTCAGGGAGATTGTATACAGGATTACCGGGAATACAGCACGCGTTGCAATTCCGGTGGGCTTTTTTATCAGCGGCATAGGTGTTATTGCAATTATTCTGGGTTTTAAGAAAATGCTGCAGTCTATGATTACTGTGCTTTTGCCAGACATAGAAGGTCGTATTGTTGATGTTATCTATACGCGGCGTCATTTGCGTAGAGGACCCAGAATTGTTGTAATAGGCGGCGGAACAGGGCTTTCGGCACTCTTGCACGGGTTAAAGGAATATACATTTAATTTAACTGCTATAGTTACAGTTGCTGATGATGGGGGCAGCTCCGGTATGTTGCGCCAGGAGATGGGAATACTGCCTCCCGGAGATGTGCGAAATTGTCTGGTTGCCCTGGCCGATAGAGAAAATATCATGGAAGATCTATTTTCGTATCGTTTTGAAACAGGGACCCTGAAGGGTCACAGCTTGGGGAATTTGCTTTTAGCCGGACTAATAGATATCTTTGGGGATTTTCAAAAGGGTATTGAACAAGTGAGTAAAGTTTTTGCCCTGAGAGGAAATGTTTATCCTTCAACCCTGGAACAAGTGGTCCTTGTTGGAAATAAGGTAAATGGCCAATCGATCAGAGGTGAAACAGCTATACGGGAAAGCGGGGGCAAAATTAAAAGGGTAAACCTTGAACCTGCAGATTGCCGACCGCTTCCTGAGGCATTATTGGCGATCGAAGAAGCAGATTTGATTGTGCTTGGTCCCGGGAGCCTGTATACCAGTGTTCTACCAAACCTTTTAGTTAAAGGATTAAGCGAAAAAATTCGGGAGGTAAAGGTACCTTGTTTATATGTCTGTAATGTGATGACTGAAAAAGGAGAGACAGATGATTTCACAGCTTCAGATCATCTGAGGGCAATCCTGGACCACTGTGGTTCAAATTTTGTAGATGCCCTGCTTGCCAATAAGCAGGAGATTTCTTCTGCAGTTTTGAAGCTTTATGCAGAGGAGGGAGCATCTCAGGTCAAGACAGATCCCCTGGTAGTTGAGGGTTTGGGGGTGCGATATTTTGAAGCTGATCTTGCATCCGAAGGGTATACCGTACGGCATGATTCTGCCCGGTTAGCACGGGAAATAATTAAACTGCTGTTCAGGTTAAAGCCTATGGGTGAACGGATAGCTTTGGTTGATACCTATTTACTTCATCGGAAAATAAGGAGGAAATCCTAAAAGGAGGCTGAAGGTAATGTCCTTCAGTGGGGTTACAAAGGAAGAGTTAGCTCGGCTTAGCGAACCAAAAACTTGTTGTGATTTGGCTGAATTAGCTGCCTTGGTTCGTATGGATGGAACCCTTCAAATTGAGGCCAATCAGCAATATATTCTAAATGTAGTAACTGAAAGTGCTCCGGTCGCACGCAAAGTCTTTCGCTTGGCCAAAAGTGTTTTGGACTGTCAGGTAGATATTATTGTTCGCCGCAAAATGCGCTTGCGGAAAAATAACTCTTATTTTGTGAAAATTTATTTTTTAGGTCCGGCTGATCTTCAAAGACTAGGATTGTTTAGCAGACTGATGCAAATCGAATTCGGGATAGCCAAACAGTTAATTAAATATCGCTGTGATCAAAAAGCTTATTTACGGGGTGCTTTTTTAGCAAGTGGTTCGATAAATAATCCTGAGGGGACTTATCACCTGGAGATTATTACTTCCGATTCGCAGCATGCTGCAGATTTATGTCGTTTGCTTAATAAGTTCTCATTACGGGCTAAGGTGAGCCAACGTAAAAACTGTTATGTTGTTTATATTAAAGAAAGTGAACACATTGTTTTGTTTCTGGCCCTAATTGGTGCACATCATGCTTTATTGGAATTTGAAAACGTTCGTGTTTTAAAGGATGTGCGTAACCAGGTAAACAGGTTGGTTAATTGTGAAACAGCCAATCTTAATAAAACGGTTGTTGCGTCAGTACGCCAGATCAATAATATTGGCTTGATCGATAAGACAATCGGTTTGGCGGCGTTACCAGCAACTTTAAGGGAAATTGCTGAACTGCGGCTGGAATCTCCCGATGCCAGTTTAAAGGAACTGGGGGAAATGCTGGATCCTAAGGTAGGGAAATCAGGAGTTAATCATAGGCTGCGTAAAATTGATAAACTTGCTGAAAAGATAAGAAACAAAAAATAGATTAAGGTCAAAGTAACCAGCATAACTGGTTACTTTAGACCGGAAATTAGGGAGGAAATATTGTGCGGTTAAGTTACAGGCTTAGTCTCGAGCAAACTCAGAGGCTGATTATGACACCTGAATTGCGCCAGGCTATTACAATTTTACAGTTATCCGCACTGGAGTTAACTACATATGTCGATCAACAAATGCTGGAGAACCCATTACTGGAAGTAACAGAGGAAACTCTGCTTGGTAAAGAGGAAGCAGAAATTCCACCTGTTCCCGATGAATCTTACCCTGAGCAAAAATGGGAATTTGACTGGCAGGAATACTTTCAGGATCGTGATGAAAGGCCTTTTCTTCGTCAGGAACACTCTGATTATGTAATGAAACAACAAAGTGAACCTTTTATCACCTCAGCACCTACTCTACAGGAACATTTATTGGAACAGCTTCATGTTCAACCATTAAAGCTTGCTTTGTCTCTGTGTGAATATATTGTCGGGAATCTTGATGATAATGGATATTTAACAATTTCAATAGAAGATATTGCCAAAGACCAAGCTGTGACTGTAGACAAAGCCGACGAAGCCTTGAAATTAATCCAGGAGCTTGACCCGTTGGGGGTAGGGGCGCGCTCTCTTGAAGAGTGTTTGCGTTTGCAGCTTCCTTTAATTCAGGATTGTCCTGCCGAGATGGACCAATTTCTTGGTCAACTGGAGAATCTGGCTGCCGGACGGTTGCAGAAAATTGCTCAAACCTTGAAGGTGTCCACAAGCCGGATACAGGAACTTGCGGATTTAGTTCGCAATAATCTTGACCCCAAACCCGGACGCGGGTTTTCCGGACCAGATGAAATCCGTCTGATTATTCCTGATGTAGTTGTTGAAGAGATCGAAGGAGAATATATCATTTTGGTTAATGATACAATTGTTCCTCGCTTAGGAATAAATGATGCTTATCGAAAGGCTCTTAGTCAGGAACAGGGTACGGAAACCAGAAAATTTGTTGAACAAAAGTTAAATTCGGCTGCCTGGCTGATTCGCAGTATTGAGCAAAGAAGGATGACCCTTTATAAGGTTACCAAGGAAATTGTCCGTCAGCAAACTGCTTTTCTCCGGTATGGTATTTCATTTCTTAAACCCTTAACTTTAAGAAATATTGCTGAGCAGGTTGGGGTTCATGAGTCTACGGTGAGCAGGGCAACCTCCAATAAATATATTCAAACGCCCAGGGGTGTTTTTCAGTTGAAATTTTTCTTTGCCAATGGCTTAGGCAAGGAGCAGGGAGTAACGACTGAGAGCATAAAACAGGTAGTGCGTGAAATTATTACGTGTGAAGATCCCAAAAATCCTTATTCGGATCAGAAGATTTCAGTTATTTTAGAAGAAAGGGGTATAAAAATTTCCAGGAGGACAGTGGCCAAGTACCGTGATGAAATGAGAATCCCAACTACTACTGTACGAAAACGGTACTGAGGGATTGTGTAGAAATTTTGCATATACCGTTAATTAATGCGTAAATTATAATATTATCAGGAGTTGTAAAGATGTCGTTTATCTAACTGTCACTGCCAGGTAGTTTTAAGGGGTGAGGAAAGATAGAGGTAATTGGACTAATCCTGACATTTCTTGGGGGCTTGGGACTATTTATGTTTGGTGTACAAGTAACGTCAGGCGGATTGCAGAAGTTTGCAGCCAATAAACTGAAAGTCATCCTTTCGTCCTTAACAAACCGGTCTTTTTTAGCAGTTGTTTTCGGAACTATTATGACTATTGCTTTTCAAAGCAGTGCAGCAACAACTGTTCTGGTTGTTGAGTTTGTCAATGTTGGTTTATTGAATTTGGCGCAATCTTTAGGAATTGTTTTAGGCTCGGCTTTGGGAACATCTATTGTTATCCAGCTTATTGCTTTTAAAATATTAAACTTTGCTCTGGGTTGTATTTTCATAGGGTCTATTCTCTATTTTTTTGTCCGGGCAAAGCAGGCTAAATACTTGGGCCAGGCTCTTGTTGGATTTGGAATTATTTTTGTCGGTATGAATTATATGTCCGGAGCTACAGCACCACTGAAAAACTATCCTCAGGTATATACAATTGTAACCCAATTAGGGAGCTATCCGGTTACAGCCTTAATTGTCGGCATTATTCTAACTACTGTAGCACAAAACAGTACTGTGGTTATGGCTATCATTATGTCTTTGGCAGGACAGCATCTCTTGCCGGCAACCGCAATTGTTCCCTTGATTCTGGGAGTACATACAGGAGGGACCCTAACCGCATTGTTTACCAGTCTGGTTACTAATCAGATGGACGCTAAACGGACTGCGATTGCCAATACAGTATATAAGGTTGTTACAGCTATTCTGGCATTTCCTTTTATTACACAATTTACCAGACTGATTCAGTTTTCAACCGGTAATTTAGAACGGCAGGTAGCAAATGCTCACCTATTGTTTGCAGTTCTTATGATTATACTTTTTCTGCCCTTAAACAAAATATTTGCCAAATGGTTAGTGAGGCTGTTACCCAGTCGACCCCAATATCATCCCCGTTTAAGATTAAAATTTATTGATCAGTCTTCACTTGAAGTACCAACAGTAGCCCTTGCGCATGCCTTTAAAGAGATCTGGTATGTTGGCCAATATATCTATACCAAAATGGTTCAGGTGATGCCGGATGCTGTCCTGGCGAGCAATGATGAACCTGCTAACCGGGTTATACAGGCTGAAGAAGATGTTGACTGGTTTTATGACCATATATCTCACCTGCTTTGTATGTTATCCATGAAAGGATTAACCGAAGAACAAATCAGCGAAAAATTAAATGCCCAATTTATCATGAAGGAATTCGAATATATTGCTGACACGTTTGTGTCTATGGCTGGAATTGCCCTGAAAATTCACAGAGAGGCCTTGGTTATGTCCGCTAAGGAATGGGACCAGTTGGCAAAATTGTACGGAAAGATAAAGGATAACTTTGTCAGGGTGCTTGAGGCTTTGAAACAATGGAATGTGGAATTGGCAGTTCAAGCATTAAGAGAACATAGGGAAATCAGCCGTGTTCAACGTGCCCTTCAATTTTCGATTTTAACCCAGACTCCCCGGGATAATTTTAAAAATACTGATATCAGAAACGAAGAAAAAATGATATATGCGAAGATTGATTTAATAAATCTGTTTTATGGGATTGATGGACACCTTGTGAATATTGCACAGGTAATTATGGAAGTGCATGGGATTATTGAAGTACACGGAGTCATCTCAGATATCTGACCAACTAGCAAAAAATAACAATCACCTATTCTAAATGATATAGTGGGCATTGTTTGGGTATGGTATAATAAATTTTGGATAATTAATAATATAAAAAATACTAATTAATATTAGGTGAGCTACGTAGATATTATATATGGACAAAGATACAGATCACATATGTCTATGAAAGGGGAGTAATTAATGGACAAAATGAGTGTTAACGAGGTACCGGTACAGGGAAAACGTGTTTTGGTACGGGTTGATTTTAATGTGCCTGTTGATGAACAGTGTAATATCACAGATGATACCAGAATCAGGGCAGCTTTGCCGACAATTCAATATCTTGTCCGGGAGGGTGCCAAGATTATACTGGTATCCCATTTTGGCCGTCCTAAAGGACAAGTTAATCCTAAATATTCTTTAGCTCCAGTGGCAGTGCGTTTAGCAGAACTTTTAGGGCAAAAAGTCGATTTTGCCAATGAGTGTATAGGTAAGGCTGTCAAACAAAAAGTTAGCAGCCTGGAAGATGGTCAGGTACTACTTCTTGAAAATATACGTTTTTATCCCGGAGAAGAGAAAAATGATCCTGGCTTTGCTCAGGAATTGGCCGGCTTGGCTGAGCTTTTTGTTAATGACGCTTTTGGTACAGCACACCGTGCCCATACTTCTACGGAAGGGGTAGCTCATTATCTTCCTGCAGTTGCGGGTTTTCTGATGCTAAAAGAAATCGAGACCATGGGTAAAGCCTTGCAGTCCCCTGAACGTCCCTTTGTGGCTATTATCGGCGGTGCCAAGGTTGGCGACAAGATTGGGGTTATTGAAAATCTTCTGGAAAAAGTGGATACATTACTGATTGGAGGGGGTATGGCTAATACTTTCCTTAAAGCGCAAGGCTATAAATTGGGAAAATCCCTCGTTGAAGATGATAAACTTGATCTGGCTCAATTGATTATGCTTAAAGCCCAGGAACGGGAAGTTCTTTTGGAATTGCCTGATGATGTCCTGGTTGCCACAGTTATGGAAGCAGATGTACCTTTCCGAAACGTGCAAGTCTGGGGAATTGATGAAGATGAAATAATTCTGGATATTGGGGTAGCTACTGCCGCTAAATTTGGCAAACATATTATTAATGCCGGGACAGTAGTCTGGAACGGCCCCATGGGAGTTTTTGAAATACCCTCGTTTGCCAAGGGGACTCAGGTGGTTGCTCAGGCAATGGCCCTTTGCAAGGGAGCAACCATTGTGGGCGGCGGAGATTCAGTTGCTGCTGTCAAAAAGCTGCAGGTAAGCGACAAGTTAACCCATATCTCTACAGGCGGCGGAGCTTCCCTGGAATTTCTGGAAGGACGGATATTGCCGGGAGTTGCAGCTTTGAAAGATAAGAAATCAGAATAAGTGAATCATTGAAAATAACAGTGAAGAATAAATGGAATACTGGATACTGGAATACTTTGAAGTAGATATGTTAAGGGAGAGTTTGAGCAATGGATAAAAAACGTCGTCCGGTGATTGCCGGTAACTGGAAAATGTACAAGACCACAAGCGAGGCCCGGAATTATGCACAGTCTTTAGTTGGCCTGGTCGGCGAAATTAGTGAACTGGATATTGTAGTTTGTGCACCTTTTACTTCATTACCTGTTCTTAAAGAAGAATTGAAAGATACTATTGTTCATCTTGGGGCCCAGAATATGTGCTGGGCCGATGAAGGGGCCTTTACCGGGGAAATATCGCCCCGAATGCTCCTGGATGTAGCCTGTACATACGTTATTATCGGGCACTCCGAGCGTCGGGAACATTTTCGGGAAACGGATGAGGATATTGCCAGGAAGGTCAAGGCTGCAATTGCCAGTGGTTTAAAACCGATTCTTTGTGTAGGCGAAAATTTAAGTCAACGCCAGGAAGGTAAGGCCCTGGCAGTGGTCAGGGCCCAGCTACAACATGATTTACTTGAATTGGCTGCAGATGATCTGCGGAAAATTACTATTGCTTATGAACCAATCTGGGCTATTGGTACCGGTAAGACTGCTTCCAGTAAGGATGCTCAGGAAATGTGTGCTGCTATGCGCTCTACCTTAAGTGGTATTAGTGGTTCAATAGCTGAGAAAATACTAATTCTCTACGGCGGAAGTGTTAAACCTGATAATATTGCAGAGCTTATGGCTCAGCCTGATATTGACGGTGCTTTGGTCGGAGGCGCAAGCCTGACTGCAGAGGGGTTCGCGCAATTAATAAAAAACGCCTGTATTGCTTGATTTAGATAAAAATATTAAATGGTTTAAACTGAAAGTGAGGCTGGAGTTCAGTGACTGTGAAACCAATTCTTCTTATGATTATGGATGGCTGGGGTTATAGCCTGACTTATGAAGGAAATGCGATTGCCCAAGCTTCTTTACCTAATTTTCGTAGTTTGGAAAGTTCTTACCCTGGAACTCTTCTTAAAGCCTCTGGTGAAATAGTAGGCCTTCCTGCCGGACAAATGGGGAATTCAGAGGTAGGCCATCTGAATATTGGTTCAGGAAGAGTCGTATATCAGGAACTGACCCGGATTTCTAAAGCTGTTAAGGAAAAGGAACTAGCTGCAAACCCTATATTAAATGAAGCTATGACCAGAGTAAAAAATAATGGTAAGGCCTTACATTTTATGGGTTTGCTTTCAGACGGAGGGGTACATTCCCACCAGGATCATTTATTTGCCCTGCTGGAAATGGCCAAGGACCTTGGGGTTGAAAGAATTTATATTCATACTTTTCTTGATGGTCGTGATGTTTCGCCACAGAGTGCCAAAGAGTATATTATATTGCTGGAGGAAAAACTTCGGGATTTGGGTGTTGGCCAAATTGCCTCGGTCAGCGGACGTTTTTATGCAATGGACCGGGATAAGCGGTGGGAACGCTTGGAAAAAAGCTACAGGGCTCTTGTTTGCGGTGAAGGGGAGCAAGCTGCAGGGGCTCTGGCGGCAGTTGAAAAATCTTATCACCTGCGGGTTAACGATGAATTTGTGCTACCGACCGTAATTATTGATTCCGAAGGAAAACCAGTCGCAAAAATAGAGAACGAGGACAGTATAATCTTCTTTAATTTCCGTGCTGATCGTGCCCGTGAGATTACCAGAGCCTTTGTTGATGAGGAGTTCAGGGGTTTCAAGCGTCCTGAACGCCCTCACGTGCATTTTGTCTGTATGACAGAGTATGATGTGACTATTCCCGCACCTGTTGCCTATCCGCCCCAAAGCCTGGAGAATACTTTGGGAGAAGTCCTGGGACAATCCGGCCTGAAACAGTTGCGGATAGCGGAAACTGAAAAGTATGCTCATGTTACCTTTTTCTTCAATGGCGGTGTAGAGGAACCGAATCAAGGAGAAGAGCGCTTGTTGATACCTTCACCTAAAGTTGCGGCTTATAATCTTCAACCGGAAATGAGCGCTTTTGAATTGACCCGCAGGATAATGGATATTCTAAGAAAGAATTCATTTGATGTTATTATACTTAGTTTTGCAAACCCTGATATGGTGGGGCATACCGGGGTTTTCGATGCTACGGTTAAAGCTGTAGAGACAGTCGATAAGTGTCTGGGTCAGATTGCTGAAGTTATCAAAGAAACGGGAGGGACACTTCTGGTAACTTCTGATCATGGAAATGCTGAAAGCATGCTTGATTTAACAACAGGATTGCCTATGACTGCACATACTACTAACCCAGTACCCTTCATACTGGTGGATGAGCGCTTCCGGAATCATACTTTACGCGAGGGCGGGGCCTTATGTGATATTGCTCCTACAATTTTGAAACTCTTAAATGTCCCTAAACCATTGGAGATGACCGGAACAACACTTATTAAGCTTTAAGGGTATCATTTAATGTCCAGCTAAACGCATTATTAATAGTTCAATAAAATATTGGAGGATACAAATATGAGCTTGATTGTGGATGTATATGCCCGCGAGATCCTGGATTCCAGAGGAAACCCAACAATAGAGGTAGATGTAACCCTGGAAGATGGGACTATGGGGCGTGCTGCGGTACCGTCGGGGGCTTCAACCGGTGCGTTTGAAGCCGTAGAATTACGTGATGGAGACAAACAGCGTTATCTGGGTAAAGGCGTACTTACAGCAGTAGAGAATGTAAACAGCATAATTGGACCGGAAATTGAGGGGTTAAATCCTTTTGATCAGCCCGGTCTTGACAGGGTGCTGATAGAACTGGATGGAACGGAAAACAAAGAAAAAATGGGGGCGAATGCAATTCTGGGAGTATCATTAGCTACAGCAAATGCTGCCGCCGAATTAGTTGGCTTGCCCCTTTACCAATACCTTGGAGGAGTGAATGCCAAGGAACTGCCTGTACCAATGATGAATATTTTAAACGGAGGACAACACGCTGACAATAATGTGGATATTCAGGAATTTATGATTATGCCGGTTGGTGCATCTAACTTTAAAGAAGCTCTGCGAATGTGTGCAGAAGTTTACCATACCTTGAAATCAGTCTTGCAAGAGAAAGGCCTGGCAACTTCTATCGGTGATGAAGGTGGTTTTGCTCCAAACCTCGAATCCAATGCTGATGCTTTAAAGGCTATCGTAGATGCTATCAAGCGGGCAGGCTATATTCCGGGGGAACAAATTGCTTTATCTTTGGATGTTGCGGCAACTGAGCTGTATAAGGATGGTGTTTATCACCTGAAGAGTGAAGGCCTGAAAAAGACTTCAGCAGAAATGATCAACTATTACGAGGACCTGCTTGACCGCTTTCCGGTAATTTCTATTGAAGATGGCTTGGCTGAAGATGATTGGGAAGGCTGGCGTTTAATGACAGAACGTTTAGGACAAAAGGTCCAGCTTGTCGGAGATGATTTATTTGTTACAAATCCAGCCCGTCTGGCCCGGGGCATTAAGGAAAAGTGCGCAAACTCGATTTTAATTAAATTAAACCAAATCGGCACCCTGACGGAAACCCTTGATGCTATTGAAATGGCCAAGAGAGCCGGTTACACTGCAGTAGTTTCACATCGTTCCGGGGAAACTGAGGATGTAGCCATTGCCCATGTTGCAGTAGCAGTTAATGCCGGCATGATCAAAACCGGAGCTCCGGCACGTGCCGAACGAGTGGCGAAATATAATGAATTAATGCGTATTGAAGAAGAACTTGGAGATAGTGCTAATTACCGGGGCAATGAAGCTTTATAAATAAAAATCTTCGCAATCCTCCAACCATTTAGTTAAAAAATAAACCTCGTGTTCAAGAATATCTTTTTTATTAAATTTGTTACAAAAATTCATTCAATTGTGTTAAAATGTTTTATGCTAATTAGTTGAGTTTCCTTAAAGGAAGTTTTCAAGTGGATTAGATTAACAGTAATATTTATTCCAAAGGGGGTGAGAAAATAAGATGAAAATTGCGTTAGTAGTAATTTTGGTGATTAGTTCTCTCGGCTTAATTGCGACTGTTCTCCTCCAATCGGGTCGAAGTGCGGGTTTGTCAGGGGCAATTGCCGGTGCTGGAGAATCCTTCTTTGGTAAGAAAAAAGGTATGGATGAATTATTTGGAAAATTAAGTGCAGGTTTTGCAGTGCTTTTTCTGTTAAGTTCCTTAGGTATCTCTTTGCTCTAAACAGGGAAGAGGTCCTAAGGACTTTTCTCGCTATTCGTCAAGGTTAGATGCTTTGAAATGTTTAATTATAATTAAACATTTCAAATAAGTTTCCGGTCAGCAGAGGTTATTTTTCGTTAACAGCAGATCATGCCTGCCCTCCG
Organism: Desulfitobacteriaceae bacterium; assembly: GCA_028704155.1. Classification (GTDB taxonomy): domain Bacteria; phylum Bacillota; class Desulfitobacteriia; order Desulfitobacteriales; family Desulfitobacteriaceae; genus UBA2264. Next base: position 3,896 of record JAQVLN010000007.1, on the reverse strand, counting down.
GTACTATTTATATTACTGCCGTTACAAATGCTATCCAGGGGATGGCAATCTGAAACATTTTTTTAGTTATTGCAATTATCGTATATCGAACAACTTTGTTCGACCTGGCATCAGCTGTACTTGGCAAAGCCAAGTATTATTTATTAAGGTTATTATTTTAGCATGGGGTTGTTGTTAATCCTCGAGAATCGGTAAATGCTAGAAGAACCGCAAAGCAAGTTATTTTGAGGAGGGTATCTCTGAATGGGTTTAACTACAATGCCATATTGGGCTGTTGGAGTGGGAATTATCGGACTTTTTTTTGCGTTTTATTTTGCCAGAAGTGTTTTGAATCAAAGCCCTGGCAATGACCGGATGCAAGAGATTTCCAAGGCAATTCAAGAAGGTGCTATGGCTTTTCTTAATCGGGAGTATCGTACTTTAGTTCCAATTGTATTGGTTATTTTTGCTGTATTATGGTTGGCCAAAGATTGGCCAACTGCTTTATCTTTTCTCGTTGGCGCATTTTTATCTGCAGTTGCCGGATACGTAGGTATGAGTATTACTACCCAAGCTAACTCGCGAACTACCCAGGCTGCCAGAACAAGTTTGAACCAAGCTTTGGGTGTTGCTTTTCATGGTGGCGCAGTAATGGGTTTGTCTGTTGCAAGCCTCGGACTTCTGGGGGTAACTATTCTTTACCTGATATTTAAGAATATTGATGTGATAACATCTTTCGCTTTCGGGGCAAGTATGGTTGCTCTCTTTGCTCGTGTTGGTGGCGGGATTTATACTAAAGCTGCTGATGTCGGTGCTGATTTAGTCGGTAAGGTTGAAGCAGGGATTCCGGAAGACGATCCGCGCAACCCGGCGACAATTGCCGATAATGTTGGAGATAATGTAGGGGATACAGCCGGTATGGGCGCTGACTTGTTTGAATCATATGCTGCATCAGCGATTGCTGCCATGTTGGTGGGTTTTACTACATATCAAAGTATTAATAATGGTTTAGCAGGTGTTATGCTGCCGTTACTGTTAGGGGCCGTAGGTTTAATTGCTACAATTATAGCCAGTTTTTTTGTGCGTATCGGGGAGAATGCTAATCCTCAACATGCCCTGAATTTGGGATTATGGGGAACAAATATTATAATGGCTATTGCAGCTTTTGGGATCGTTCACTGGGTATTACCGCCATCCATAATAGTTAATAATGTGGTTATTACTCCCAATAAGGTATTTGTCGCAATTGTGGCAGGTTTGCTTGTAAACGTTTTTATTGGATTAATCACAGAATACTATACATCGCATCGCTATGGACCAACAAGATTTATTGCCGAAGCTTCACAAACCGGACCTGCTACTAATATTATCGCCGGACTATCTGTTGGATTAAAAAGCACTGCCCTGCCGGTTATTGTTGTTTGCGCGGCTATTTATGTATCCTTTGAATCAGCGGGAATATTCGGAATTTCTATAGCAGCTATGGGAATGTTGTCTACTGCAGGTATGATTGTTGCTATTGATTCCTTTGGCCCTGTAGCTGACAATGCCGGTGGAATTGCCCAGATGGCTAAACTTGAACCACATGTCCGTAAAACTACAGATAAACTTGATTCAGTAGGCAATACTACAGCTGCTGTTGCCAAAGGTTTTGCAATTGGTTCAGCTGCCTTAACTGCCTTGGCCCTGTTCAATGCTTATGCTGAACTTGCTCATTTGCAATCAATTGATATCATGGTATCTACAACAATTATCGGCGTTTTGCTTGGTGCTGCAGTACCTTTTCTATTCACGGCATTTTGCATGGAGGCTGTTGGTAATGCCGCTTATGAGATGATCGAGGAAGTACGCCGCCAGTTTCATGAAATTCCCGGAATTATGAAAGGCACAGGTAAACCGGATTATCGAAAATGTGTAGATATTTCTACCAGGGCCGCCCTTCGCGAAATGATAGTCCCTGGCCTCCTTGCTGTTTTAACCCCAATCATTGTAGGCTTTGCCCTTGGTAAAGATGCTATGGGTGGATACATGGCGGGTGGCACAGTTTCGGGACTATTATTAGCTATATTTATGGCTAATTCCGGTGGGGCCTGGGATAATGCCAAGAAATATATTGAAGATGATAACTATGGCGGCAAAGGTACTCCTGCCCATGCTGCCTCGGTAATTGGAGATACTGTAGGTGATCCTTTTAAAGATGCTGCCGGACCTTCAATTAATGCTTTGATTAAGGTTATGGGTACGATTTCCTTACTTATTGCTCCTTTTTTGAGGTAATAACTAATTAAAGGATTAGAGACATTGGAAATTATGATAGTGCAATAAGAACACTTCACTGCTGAAGTGTTCTTATTGCACTATCAATGGAATAAAGTTTCCTGTCTTTGTCAGGAAATTCATGTACATGGTATTAGACCTAATCTTATGCTATACTAAAATATGGTTGAAAGGAAGGTAATAATGACTTCTGAGGGAATTAAGGTAATAGCAAAAAATCGCAAAGCATTCCATGATTATTTCATTGAGGAACGCATCGAAGCCGGAATTATTCTGACCGGGACTGAAATAAAATCAGTCCGTAATAGCCGGGTAAATCTTAAAGATTGTTATGCCCGCATTGAAAACGGTGAAGTATGGCTTTATCAGATGCATATCAGCCCCTATGAACAGGGAAACCGTTTTAATCATGACCCTTTGAGGAAACGGAAGCTTTTGCTTCATCATGCGGAAATTGCAAAATTAACTGGTAAAATCCAACTTCAGGGGTTAACCTTGATTCCGTTAAAAATATATTTGAAACATGGATTGGCAAAAATTGAACTGGCTGTATGCCGTGGAAAAAAGAACTATGATAAAAGACAGGATATGGCCGAGAAAGATGCAAAACGGGAGATTGAAAGACATTTGCGGGAGCGAAACAAATATTAACATGAGGTGTATAAGTTTTAATTTTATTGTTTAGCTTATATAATGTTTAATAAGTTATATTAAACATTATATTTTGGCATAAGATAAATTCTGTATCATTCATAACTAAATGATGATATACTGTATAAGTAAATAATTATGGGGGCGTTTTAGACTCGCTCGGGGAAGCTGTGGCACGAGTTGCGCGTCGAGATTCCACCTGGTCTCGTTAAACGGTGGACTTAATAATTGCAGACAAAAATTACGCTTTAGCAGCTTAATTGCAGCTAACATCCTGCCTTCTGTTCCTGCGGTGAAGGGCCAGGGTGTCAAAACAGCAGGATGCTCTGACAACAATGCTCGGAGTTGCCAGGGGAGATTTATCGAGCTGGCCTGAATTGAATCCTGCCTTTAGGAGTCAAACAGGTAAGATTTAAAGTAAAGGATACACGCGTAGACGCTTTTGCAGCAGGTCTTCGATACAGGGGTGCAATTCCCCTCGCCTCCACCAAATCTAAAGTTCGTCTTTGATACAATTATGATTTGCCGGAAATGGCAGATGCGTAGTTAGAAAAGACTTGAAACTGCATAGAATAAGGGCTTTTGAGGTTATAGGCATAACTTTGAAAGCCCTTATTTTTATTTGTGGAGATAATTTTTTTAGCTTGTTAAAGATTTGGATTGTTTGCTGGAGAAAATTGCACCCCCCTAATTTTACGGAGATGATAATAATTAAAAGGTATATGAAAAATTAAAAGGTTCATTGGTTGATATCTGATTTTACCCAGGGTTTAATTATCTTCTCTGTTTTCTATTTCTTTCAAAGATGTCCCGTCTTTTGTTTTCCACTCTATAAGACCGTTTGCATGACCACCAACAACAAAAGCAGCAGCATAGGAAGGACTCTTAAATAAAACGTCCTCCTGTAAAATACCTTTTTCATTAACTTTGGCTTTTTGTCGAGCTTCTTTAATACCAGGTGGAATACTATCTGAATCATTTAGTTCAAT
>JAQVLN010000174.1:1845-2969 GCA_028704155.1 Desulfitobacteriaceae bacterium | reverse complement strand
GATTATTATCGAGCCATATAAACTTGTGCCGGCAAGCCAAGCATATTTTTGGAGCAAAAAAACGCAAAAGGATATGGCCGAAGCTGAAGAAGATGTCAAAGCCGGCCGGATAAGGGAGTTCTCTAATACAGACGATTTTTGCAAAGGCTTAAAAGATGACTAGGAAGTTCAGATCCACCCGTAAGTTTGACAAGCACTACCAGGCTCTTAGTAAAGCATGCAAAAAGCAAGTACTCAAGTCAATAGAGCTTTTTATAGCCAATCCTTCTCATCCCTCTCTCAGGTTTAAGAAAATACAGGGGACCGAAGGGTTTTTTGAACTCTCGGTAAACCAGTCGCTGCGGATAATTATCCGGGTTGAGACCTCTGGGCAGGAGCAAATTAATACATTTTATATCATTGGCAAACATGAACAAGTCTTCCCGGTTAAATGAAACTTCTATGGTGGTACTATTGCAGCATAAAGAAATTCAGTTCAGCTTCCAACGAAGCGCAGGCTTGCTGTATGCCCTCCCCCAGCTGCTCCAGCCAGAGCTGCCAGGACTGCTCCTGGGCCAGGGCCGGACATTGCCTTAGCGCAATGGCCTTTTTCAAAAGGCCATCCCAAGGATAGTGACAGTTGGCAAGCACCCACTGCGCCGATTGTGTTTTCCCCGTAGTCTTACCGGTTTTCAGCCAGTAGATTGACTGGGTTATGAGGAAAAGCCAATCGGCGGAGTGAATATCTCTGTCTGTCTTTACTGCGTATTTTCTTATGGTCTGAATCATCGTTCTTACTTGTTCCAACATTTCAGCCTCGGTGGGATAAGGTATTTCCCCCCTGATATCCCTGCCAGAGATTAAATAGCCTGCATCCAGCAGGCCCCCCATGGAAAAGCCCCTAAGTCCGTATCCTTTATTAAAGCGGTCTTTAGAAGTCCCCCAATAGATGACATTGCCCTCGCGGCTTTTAAGCCCTGAGTAGGGGACGATCTCCCCTTCCAGAACCGCTAAATACGGATAGCCGCTGCGTACATATAATCCATAATGTCTCTAGCCATCCACGGCCTTCCTAATGCGCCTCGCGCGACAAGAATTCCGTCGCAATTTGTTTCATCAAACATTTTTTTTGCTAAGTGCGGGGT
>JAQVLN010000174.1:0-1835 GCA_028704155.1 Desulfitobacteriaceae bacterium | reverse complement strand
CTTCCAGAACCGCTAAATACGGATAGCCGCTGCGTTTATAATGCTCCCACAGCTTATGGAAGTCCTGAAAGTAGCCTTCGGTAAGCAGGGTGTCGGCGACAATAAAAAAATCCAGGTCGCTGTACCCCAGGTGAAAATCCTCATAGACAGCTGAACCGAAACAATAGGCAGCGACAATCTTGTTGCCAAGGAGATTGTCTGCCGTGGCTGCAAACTCCTCCAGCGCCGATTTGATTTCCTTGTCCATACCCTCACCTCAAGCTTTCAATGTTGAACGCTTACGCCACACAGGCAAAAACTATTAACATTGCAAAAACAGCCCCGTCAAGATGTGGGGAAGTGCCAAAAAAGTACCCGATTATGCTATAGACGATAAAAACCGCAGTAATCGCAGAGAAAACAGTCAACAGCTTTTTCCCGATTTCCTTTCTCTGTCGGGGTTCCATTTTGCGGGCATCTTCATAGGAATAGGTGGTTATCCAATACACCCGTTCTTTTTTATAGATAATGAAAGCAATCAGGTCCAGATAAAGCAACATTGAAGTGAGAACAACTTTCGCGATTAACAGGTTATTGGCGTTCGCCTCTGCCAGCAGCTTGCCCAGAAGGGGAATAGTGCCAATCATCACTAAGAGAATTAGAACGAAGGTTATATACGTCTTCTTTTCATAGTTCATGAAAACCCTCCTCGCCTGCTTAATTCTATTTTTTAGGAGTAAATTCCTTTTCTCCCTCCTAGGCATAAGTTGCCCTGATGAATTCTATCCCTCGATTGTAATGCCAAACCAAGGTAACCAATAGGGATAAGGATGGGCAATAAGCGTAATAATTCGACCCGACCTTGGCTTTGGGGATCGGCTCCCCGGCAAAGGTCTTTAATTTTCATCTGCTGGCGAAACCTTCGAAAAAGTACTCAAAAGCATGGTTAAGCAATTCCGCTAGATTTGCTAGGGTTAAGGGTGTCTACCATTTTATCCGAGTGTTTATCAGTAAATTTTCATAAAAAAGCAACCAATCTCAACTCTTTTTAGTTTCCTTAGCCTTCTCTAAAATTCTCATTCCATCACTTATATGGCCTTTATAAGGCCAATACCAGTACTTCATTGGAATCACAGTGAGAAAAAATTGAGATACATTCGCCCAAAAAGTAAACCCCAAAAACCAAACCAAATTGGGCTGTTCGTTAGCCTTAATGCTTTTTGATAACAATATTAGTAAAACAATAAAGAATACATTGGATAAGGGTCCACCGAGATACATCATGATGTATTGAAGTTTGGATAGTTTGGATCCCTTATATTTGGGTTCGCAGCCGAAAAACCCTCTTATCGGAATGACTCTTAAAGTAAACCTTTTAAGCTTGATAATGGTCCTACCTGTGCCAATTGTAATATTCCAGTCTTTGTCGCGAAAGAATATACGGTACATAAGAGCATGACCCATTTCGTGAACAAGTACGACCAAAAACACGCAAAGCCATACAAGCAGCATAAATAATAGGACTTCTAACAAAGATACTGCAATAAACACAATGGGACACCATCCTTTAAATTAATTTAGAACAGTCCTTGTTTTACTATCCCCTCGCTATATGGATTAGAGTGAAGGCTTTATACGTCTTCTTTTCATAGTTCATGAAATGCATCCTCACCTGATTAATTCTATTTTTCTGGGTTAAATCCCTTTTATTCCCTCCACCTTTCGGGAGTCAAAAAATGGCTTTGGCGGCGCCGGATAAAACATACAAGGCGGGGTTTCCCCCGCCTTTGCTGTTTCTCAACATAGCGCTCTATGGACCATAGAAAGATTCAAGCTGTCAAGATTTTCTAACATCA
>JAQVLN010000006.1:21754-45416 GCA_028704155.1 Desulfitobacteriaceae bacterium | reverse complement strand
GGAGAGGAAAGTTTGGCTTTCTATGATGCTGCCGCTCCGATAGTTACCCTGGAGTCGATAGATATGACAAAAGCTTTCTGGGCATCCCGTTATAATAAAGGAGAAGCGGATTACTTAAATTGCCCTTTGGATAAGGATGAATATGACAGGTTTTATCAAGCTTTAATTTCTGCAGAAACTACAGAAGTCAGGGGCTTTGAACAAGGGAAGGTTTTTGAAGGCTGTATGCCAATCGAGGTAATGGCAAACCGCGGTCCCCAAACCCTGGCTTTTGGACCGCTTAAACCTGTGGGTCTTGTAGATCCTCGTACTAACAAAAAACCATATGCTGTTGTTCAGTTACGCAAGGAAGACATATCCGGTACATTGTTTAATCTTGTAGGTTTTCAAACACATTTAAAATGGGCTGAACAGGTTAGAGTATTTTGTCTTATTCCTGGACTGGAAAAGGCTGAATTTGTTCGTTTGGGAGTGATGCATCGAAATACTTTTTTAAACTCTCCCCGCATTCTTAAGGCTGATTTCAGCTTGAGGACAAATTCCCGACTTTTTTTTGCCGGCCAAATAACAGGTGTTGAAGGTTATTTGGAATCGACAGCAAGCGGGCTTCTGGCGGGATTAAATGCCGGACGGTGTTTCATGAAGAGGCCGACATTGATCTTTCCGCCGGAAACTGCTCTTGGCGGTTTGGCCCGGCATCTGGAGGGTTCGCCAAGCGGGGATTTTCAGCCTATGAATATTAATTTTGGTTTATTGCCTCCTCTTGGGCGGCGTATTAAGGGAAAACGTGAAAAAAAAACATTGATAGCAAAAAGGGCATTACAAGAATTGGAGGAATATTGCAGCAGCGAAGGGATTGCGGTAAGAATGAGGAGGAATTAAATGCTTGTCGACCTCGCCCTCGGCCTTTTTTCCGGTTATCAAACCGCTCAGAATAATTCTGAAAATACAATAGCTGCATATCAAACTGATTTAGTCCAGTTTTTTGATTTTGCAGCCCGGGAATTGGGAAAAAGTATAGAAGAAACGGTAGTTGATGAGATTGATTTGTATATTGTCCGTACTTTTATGGGCAAACTGACTAATGATGGCCTTAATCGCAAAAGCATTGCCCGTAAGGTCGCAGCCCTGCGTACTTTTTTCAAGTTTCTTTGCCGTGAAGGTATCCTGGTCCAAAATCCGGTACTTAAGGTAGCCAGTTTAAAAACCGGCTGTAAACTACCGGAATTTTTGTATGTAGAGCAAATTAACAGATTGCTTGTTGTGTCTGACTGCACAACTCTTCTGGGATGCAGGAATCAGGTTATTCTGGAATTGCTTTATGGTTCGGGTTTAAGGGTCGGTGAACTGGTCAATTTAAACAGGGAAGATCTTATCCTGGATATTTGTTTAATCAAGGTCAAGGGGAAAGGCGGAAAAGAGAGAGTCATTCCCTTAACCAAATACGCTTCAGAGGCGATTCAGGCTTATTTGGCCCTGCGCAGCGATAATCTGCCTGCCTTGCTGCTAAACTATCAGGGGTCGCGTTTATCTGTTCGTTCCGTACGGCGAATTATTGATAAACTGGTTGCTAAAGCTAATTTGGACCAACATGTCCATCCTCATATGTTGAGGCATTCCTATGCAACCCATTTGTTGAATGGCGGAGCGGATTTGCGAAGTGTCCAGGAATTACTCGGTCATGAAAGACTTTCTTCAACCCAAGTATATACACACCTTACAAAGGAACGTTTGAGGGAAGTTTATATACAAGCTCATCCCCGATCCAAAGAAAAGCAGCCCGCTGAAAAAAACAATATTCAGAAAAGTATGTAAATTGACTACAATTAACTTGACTATTTTAGGCAGAACTTGTAAACTTCCTTTAAAGGAGGGCTTAAATGTTACATGCTACCACTATAGTTGCGGTCAAAAAAGGTGAACATGTTGCGATGGCCGGTGATGGACAAGTAACTTTCGGTCAGGCTACCGTAATGAAGCATAAAGCGAAAAAGGTCCGGCGTCTTTTCAACGGGAAAGTAATAGCCGGATTTGCCGGATCAGTTGCAGATGCGTTTACCTTATTTGAAAAATTCGAAAAGAAACTCGAAGAGTTTCACGGAAATCTTCAACGCGCAGCGGTAGAATTGGCCAAAGATTGGCGAACAGACAAGATACTTCGCCATCTGGAGGCACTGTTAATAGTGGCAGATCGTCAAAATCTTTTGTTACTTTCCGGTTCGGGAGAAATTATCGAACCTGATGATGGGATTGCTGCAATTGGTTCCGGAGGCAACTATGCTTTGGCTGCGGCCCGGGCCTTAGCCTTACATACGGAGATGCTGCCGGCCGATCTTGTCAGAGAAGCTATGGCAGTGGCTGCATCGATTTGTGTTTATACTAATGAGCAGGTGACCGTGGAAGAGTTATAAAAAGGAGTGAGACCATTGGATCGATTGACTCCACGTGAAATTGTCTGTGAACTCGACCACAATATCGTTGGTCAGAATGAGGCTAAACGTGCAGTAGCTATTGCTTTGAGAAACCGTTATCGGCGTACTTTGTTACCGGAAACACTGCAAGATGAATATTTGCCTAAAAATATTTTAATGATTGGTCCCACAGGAGTAGGCAAAACGGAAATTGCCCGGAGGTTGGCGAAACTGGTACGCGCACCTTTTATTAAGGTTGAGGCTACAAAATTTACTGAGGTAGGCTATGTGGGACGGGATGTAGAATCAATCATCAGGGACCTGGTAGAAATTGCCTTACGTATGGTTAAAGTTGAACGAATGGAACAGGTTGGGGCAGAGGCAGCGGTTAACGCCGAAAAAAGACTGCTGACACTGCTTGTCCCAGGAAAAAACCCGGAGACCGGTTCAAGTAATCCTTTCCAGTTGCTTTTTGGTCAAACTCCTGAGAAACAAGAAAACATTGAAACCCCGGAGATAGAAAGAGACCGGGCTGTTGTAGCAGAACGGCTGCGGGCAGGGGAGCTTGAAGAGCGGATTATTGAGCTTGAAATTGAAGAAAGTGCTCCGCTTGCCGATATGCTGGGGAATACCGGGATAGAGCTTGGTATCAACCTTCAGGATATGATGGCCGGAATGATCCCTAAAAAACGCAAGAAGCGGAAACTCACAGTTAAAGAAGCCAGACGTATCCTGGTTCAGGAAGAAGCTCAACAATTAATTGACCATGATGAAGTTGTCCAGGAAGCAATCAGACGCACTGAATATGAAGGTCTTGTTTTTATTGATGAAATTGATAAAGTTGCCGGTCGTGAGGGTGCAGGTGGACCGGATGTTTCCAGAGGCGGGGTACAGCGTGATATCCTGCCGATTGTAGAGGGTTCAACGGTAGTAACCAAATATGGCTTGGTTAAGACTGATCATATCCTGTTTTTGGCAGCAGGCGCTTTTCACACGAGTAAACCGTCAGATCTGATACCGGAATTACAAGGACGTTTTCCAATTCGCGTAGAACTTAAATCTTTGAGTGTGGCAGACTTCCAACGCATACTTACAGAACCTCAATCTTCAATATTAAAGCAATACAGTGCCTTGTTGGCTACAGAAAAGATAAAAGTAACTTTTACTGATAATGCGATTGAGGAAATTGCCAATATGGCCTTTGAGGTAAATTCCAATACTGAAAACATTGGGGCGCGCCGACTTCATACTATCGTTGAAAAGGTGCTTGATGAGTTGTCTTTTGAAGCTTCCGAACTTCCCGAGGATTATAAGGTTGTGATAAATCGTGAATATGTTCAACATAAAATTGGCGATCTTGCCCGCAATCAGGACCTTTCCAGGTATATCCTTTAATTTAATAAAGTAATACAGAACAAAAAATTATATGAAGAAAATATAATAAAGAATATAGAGAGAAAAGATATAAATACTTCGACAAAGGAAAGGGTTCAGGAGGTAATATGAAAAACTTATTGGAAAAAATGAGGGCTATTCATAAGCTCATTCAGCATGCCGCTGGAAGTCAGGTTGATTATGGTGAAATGGCCAAGGTTTTGAGCCAGGCTGTTGAAGCAAACTGTTATATTGTAGGAAGACGCGGCCGGATCTTAGGTTATAGTTTTATGCCTGATTTTGCTTGTGGAATTATGGAGGAAATTGTAGTTCATTCGGAACGTTTTCCGGAGAGCTATAATGATGATTTAATGAAGATATTGGAGACTACTGCAAATACGACCCAAGTTGCTAATGGCTGTGTTTTCAATAAAAAAGAAATTTGTCCCTTTAATAATAAATTAACTACTATTATTCCGATCCTGGGCGGAGGGGAACGTGTCGGTACTTTGATCTTGGCCAAATATGACCAGGAGTTTACTTATGAAGATCTTGTCCTGGCTGAGTATGGATGTACTGTAGTAGGAATGGAGATCCTTCGGCTCAAAGCAGAAAGAGCAGAGGAAGAAGCCCGTAAAAAAGCTTCAGTCCAAATAGCAGTTGACACTTTGTCATATTCTGAATTGGAGGCTGTTGAACATATATTTAACGAATTGGGCGGGAAAGATGGTTTACTGGTTGCCAGCAAAATAGCTGATCGGGTTGGAATTACCCGCTCGGTCATTGTAAATGCTTTACGTAAATTTGAATCAGCCGGAGTTATTGAATCGAGATCTCTGGGTATGAAAGGCACCTATATTCGTATCCTCAACGACTATTTGCTTGATGAATTAGAGAAACATAAAAGTACTACCTAGACAACAATGCTTTATCGTCATTATACAAATATCATCCGTAAGCTTAATTAAGAATTATTGAGCTAATAATTCTATCTGGATGGGGTGATTTTATGGATGACCATGATTATGTATATAAAATACGTTCATTAATATATCCGGGGTTAATTTTTTTAGTTTTTTATCCTCTCGGTTTAGGGATATTTTCTTTAATAACTGATTTTTTCAGGTTGGAACTGATAATGTTAATTCTGATCTATGTTGTAACAGCATTAATTATCTTCGGGTTGTGGATCTATGCAAAAAGCAAGCATGTCATAATTGAAGACGAACAAATAACTTTCAAGTCAATCTTGGGGGAATATATTCTGGAACCTTCCGATGTTCGGAGGGTGGTTTTCTATTGTGATGCAAGAGGTCAGGAAATTGCCCAAATCTCGACCAGGCGAAAGAATTTCTTTTTAAGCGAATTCTATTTCCCCTTTCCGGAATTGATGACTGATTTGGAGGGTTTTATTGACAAACATGCTATTCGTACTAATTTAGCCGGAAGGCTCTCCTTTTGAGAGTTTAAGGTTATTTAGCTTGGAATTTCTCGCCTTGGCTTGCAGTACAGGATAGAGTATGTTAATATATTCAAGGTGTAAATTAATAACACACGCAGTGTGATTGATGTATCGGTTCCCCGTTAGGAGCGGGGGATACTCGAGATGATCCTGCGGAGGAAAAAAACAAGGAAAGGAGGTGCAACACATGGCTGTAATTTCTATGAAGCAATTACTTGAGGCCGGTGTTCACTTCGGTCATCAAACTCGCCGCTGGAATCCTAAAATGGCACGTTATATCTTTACCGAACGTAACGGAATTTACATTATTGATCTGCAAAAGACAGTCAAAAAAGTTGATGAGGCTTTTAATTTCGTGCGTAATCTTGCGGCTGATGGCAGGACGCTGTTATTTGTTGGTACGAAAAAGCAGGCTCAGGAATCGATCAGAGAGGAAGCCGAACGCTGTGGTATGTTTTATGTAAATGAGCGTTGGCTTGGCGGTATGCTGACCAATTTTCAGACGATCCGGAAAAGGATAGACCGTTTGTGGGAACTCGAGAAAATGGAAACTGAGGGTGTTTTTGAAGTATTGCCTAAGAAAGAAGTTGCCGCACTGCGTCATGAAATGGAAAAGTTGGAACGTTTTTTAGGCGGAATCAAGAATATGAAAAAATTGCCCGATGCTTTATTTATCGTTGATCCACGTAAAGAAAGAATTGCCGTAGCTGAAGCTCGCCGCTTGAATATTCCTATTGTTGGTATAGTAGATACTAACTGTGATCCCGACGAGATTGATGTAGTAATTCCTGCTAATGATGATGCGATTCGGGCGGTAAGATTGTTAACCAGCAGAATGGCCGATGCTATTATTGAGGGTCAACAAGGTAGTGAAGAAGACGAAGAGGAAACTGAAGAAGCAGTTGCGGAGTAAAGTCAAGTGGCAGGGTGAAAGGGGGTTGTAGAGGATCCCCTATGCCCCTGCTCTTTTTCTGCTCGGAAAATTAACGGATGATTTAATATTGCCGGAATTAATAACCAGGCAAATAAAATGATATAATACATATTTTAGTTTGGAGGTTTAAAAAATGGCCGAAATTAGTGCTGCTCAGGTTAAGGAACTTAGGGAGAAAACCGGCGCCGGAATGATGGATTGTAAAAAAGCCTTAACAGAATGTAATGGTGATACGGATAAGGCAGTCGATTTTTTACGGGAAAAAGGTTTGGCTTCCGCAGCTAAAAAAGAGGGCAGGATTGCTGCTGAAGGTTTGGTTGACGCATATATCCACGGCGGCGGACGCATTGGCGTTTTAGTTGAAGTAAATTGTGAAACGGATTTTGTGGCCCGTGGAGAGGAATTTAAAGCTTTGGTGCGGGACATTGCTATGCAAATTGCTGCGGCTAACCCACTTTTCCTGCATAAGGATGATGTGTCAGAGGAAGTAATCCAGCATGAAAAGGATATTTTAAGGGCTCAGGCCCTGAATGAAGGTAAACCTGAAAAAATCGTTGATAAAATGGTTGAGGGCCGGATTCAGAAATATTATAAGGAAGTCTGTTTATTGGAACAGGCTTTTATTAAGGATCCGGATATGACTATAAATGATTTGCTTTTGTCGAAAGTAGCCAAAATAGGAGAAAAAATTGTCGTTCGCCGTTTTATGCGTTATGAAATGGGTCAAGGTTTGGAAAAACGCCAGGAAGATTTCGCTTCTGAAGTAACAAAACAAATTAATAAATAATAAGCATAAAACTACTTGCCCAAAGAGAACACTCTGTGTTCTCTTTTCACGCTGACGGCCTTTCCGGTTATACTGAAATCGGTATTCTTGTTTCTATAGGATTTATTTACTATATTAAGTAGTCAGAATTCAGAATAAATGGAGGATAGGTGTTCAGTATCAGTAATCAGGATAATCCCGGAGATATGTTTTAAGTATGCAAAGTCAGCGTTCAGATTGCAAAGAATTGGTTATCAAGTTTTTTAATAAGAGAGGATTTCTCATAAAAATGTAGAAATACTAATAACGGAGGATTATAATGAAAAAACCACGTTATAAACGAATAGTACTTAAATTAAGCGGGGAATCACTTGCTGGGAACCAGGGTTACGGTATTGTACATGATATGATTGAATCTGTTGCCAAACAGGTTGCGGAAATTCATGTTATGGGAGTAGAAACTGCTCTGGTGGTAGGGGGTGGAAACATTTGGCGGGGTATTGCCGGCAGTTCCCAGGGTATGGATCGTGCTACCGCTGATTATATGGGTATGTTGGCAACAGTTATAAATGCTTTGGCTTTACAGGATGCTTTAGAGAAACGCGGGGCAGATACCCGTGTAATGTCTGCTATTGAGATGAGACAAATTGCCGAACAATATATTCGGCGGCGGGCTATCCGGCATATTGCTAAGGGACGAATTGTAATTTTTGCTGCGGGAACAGGCAATCCGTACTTTTCAACTGATACTACAGCTGCCCTGAGGGCTGCGGAGATTGAGGCTGATGTTATTTTAATGGCCAAGAAGGTTGATGGGGTATTTGATTCTGATCCGGTAAAAAACCAGGCTGCTAAAAAATTTGACAAATTAAGCTATCTGGATGTGTTAAGCAAAGGATTGGGCGTAATGGATTCCACGGCAACTTCTCTTTGTATGGATAATAATATTCCTTTGATTGTGTTTAACCTTGTTGAAAATGGTAATATTCTTAGGGCTGTGATGGGTGAAACTATTGGAACCTGTGTAGGGAGGGACTGTTAATGATAACTAACGTGCTTAAGGGAGCCGAAGAAAGAATGCATAAAGGTGTTGATTCCTTACGTAAGGAATTTGGAACAATTCGGGCAGGACGTGCTAATCCAAGTATTTTGGATAAGGTAAGTGTGGATTATTACGGTACCCCGACTCCCGTAAACCAACTGGCCAATATTTCAGTGCCGGAGCCACGCTTAATGCTTATTCAGCCGTGGGACAAAAGCAGTTTGTCGGCAATTGAAAAGGCTATTTTGAAATCAGATTTAGGTTTTAATCCTTCCAGTGATGGAACAGTTATCAGGATAATAATTCCTCAGCTTACTGCTGAAAGGCGTGTTGAACTTGTTAAGACTGTAAAAAAGAAGGCTGAAGAAGCCAGGGTAGCTATCCGGAATATCCGGAGAGATATCAATGAGCAATTGAAGAAAATGGGCAAAGAACATGCATCAGAAGATGATATCAAAAGGGCTCAGGAAAAAGTTCAAAAAATGACAGGCAAGTTCATCAAAGAAATCGATTCTATTACTGAGATCAAAGAAAAAGAAATCACTGAGGTATGATTATTTCCAGTTTATGGTTGGGATGCAAATGGAATGAATTAAGTGAGGACCTTGAGCAAGAAGGTATAGCTTTTTCTTATAAGATAATAAAACCGCTTGGTCGTCGTATAGAATCGTATGGTGATCTTCGAGTGGTCCGGTTTAGAAAGAGTAACGGAGGCTATGATTTTATTTTGGCTTATGAGAAATTTGCTGCACTTCCTAAATAGACCCCCCTGCAACTATAAGGGGGTCTTTTGACTCTTATATGGTCTTCTTTGTTCATTGGTAATGATAAAATAATAAAGGTGTGAAATCATGCAACTTAATTCACGGAAACAAGATAATGTGGATATGCAATCATATGGGATTGACCCGGAAAAGCTGCCCCGTCATATTGCGATTATTATGGATGGAAATGGACGCTGGGCCAAGAGACGCGGGCTTTCCCGTTCAATGGGGCACAGGGCAGGTGTTGAAGCATTAAGGGCAGTAGTTAAAGAATGTTCTCTTTTAGGGGTAGCGGTATTAACAGTCTATGCTTTTTCTACAGAAAATTGGCGAAGGCCCAAAGAAGAAGTAGGGTTACTAATGGCTCTTCTCATAGAATATCTGAAGAAAGAAATTGACGAGCTTCACAGAAATGATATTATGATCCGTACAATAGGCCGAACCCAAAGGCTTCCTTTAGAGGTTCAGAAGGAATTGGAAAAAGCTATCGAATGTACCAAGTCAAACAAAGGACTGATACTTAATGTAGCATTGAACTATGGAGGAAGGGCAGATATTGTTGAGGCAGTGCGGAAACTTAGTACAGAAGTTTTAAACAAAAATATTGCCCCGGAGGATATTAATGAAGTAATTGTCGACAATGCCCTTTATACTGCCGGTTTGCCCGATCCGGATTTATTAATCCGTACTTCGGGAGAAATGCGGTTAAGTAACTTTCTGCTATGGCAAATTGCCTATACGGAGATAGTTGTGGTAGAAGACTTTTGGCCGGATTTTAATCAGTCAAGGTTGCACGAGGCCATAAGAAATTTTCAGAAACGGGATAGGCGGTATGGGGGCCTGACGAAAAGTAAGGAGTAATTGTATTGAAAAGATTTATCAGTGCTCTCGTTTGGGCTTTTCTCCTTTTAGGATTAAGTTATTTGGGCGGAGGATATATTGCTGTTCTGGTAAGTATTCTGATAATTTTGGCCTTGTGGGAATTTTTGAATATTATAAAACATTTAGGGATTAAGGTTTGGTATCCGTTGATAATAACGTTTACCTTTATCTGGTTGCTTAATCTGTTTGTTGGACAGAAGGAATGGATGATGCCAATCCTTATTTGTTGGATAATAATAATTTTCGGCTACCTGGTTATGCAGTATCCTAAGGTTAATTTAGAGGAAGCCAGTTACAATTTATTAGGGATGATTTATCCGGTTGTTTTCTTTTCCTATCTTTTTTTGTTACGACAGCTTCCCCAGGGAGTGATTTGGACCTTTTTTACGTTTTTCCTGGTATGGTCGACTGATACTTTTGCATATCTTATTGGGAAAGGATTTGGAAGTAATCCTTTGGCACCAAAGGTTAGCCCCAACAAAACAGTCGAAGGATCTGTAGGAGGTTTGCTGGGATGTCTCATAGTAGGATTAATCTTCAGGTTTTGGATGAGTGAAGTTTCATTGCTGCACACGATTATTCTTTCACTCATAGCAGGCATAGTAGGACAGATCGGTGATTTATTTGAATCTTCATTAAAAAGAAGTGCAGGCATCAAGGATTCAGGCACTTTGATCCCTGGACATGGAGGAATATTGGACCGTTCTGACAGCTTGATTTTTGTGCTTCCAATAATATACTATTATATTGTAATTTTTGTATGATGGGGTGGAAACAGTGCGGATAAACTCCGAGTTACCATTTTGGTCTAACCTTAATCGTTTAGCTGTGCTTCTGATTATTCTGGTTTCACTGAAACTCTTTACATATTTTATTCAAGAATTCTTACCTGTTTTTGGTGTGGTTGTTAAAAGCTTGTTTGTGGCTTTTTTACCCTTTATTATTGCTTTGATTATTGCCTTTTTATTGGAACCTTTGGTGGTTCAGTTCATTAAGATCTTCCGCCTGAAACGCAGTTACGCAACCTTACTGGTACTTCTCCTGGCTATTGGAATATTAGTGTTTTTTGTTTTTGTAATTATTGCCCGGCTTTACACGGAGTTATCCGAGCTTGCAGTTTCCTTGCCGAATTATGAACATATTATTAACTTTTTTAATTCCAGGATCACAACGCTGGAAGATTTTCTGATTCTTAATCCTCAAATTCAAAATACTCTTTTTGCTTCTACAGAGAGTATTCTGAAATCAGTGCAGGATTGGGCTAAAACAGGGAGCCTTTTTCTCCTTAACTTTTTATCTGCTTTACCTATTATATTCATTGTGTTTGTTGTTTCGATAGTGGCAACTTTCTTAATGAGTGTGACTTTTCCCAATGTAAAAAGATTTGTAGACAGGCTTGTACCGCAACGCTGGCATAAATATAGCAAGGCTGTCAGTCAGGATCTTGGAGCAGTATTAGTTGGATTTTTACGTGCTGAGCTTATTTTGGTTTCAGTAACAACAATAACTACTATTTTGGGTCTGGCCTTAATTGGAAATCGATACTCTGTGACCATTGGGGTGCTTGCCGGTTTACTGGATATAATTCCAATCCTGGGAACAGGTATCATATTTGTCCCTTGGATAATCGGGCTGTTTATTTATGGTTCAGCCGGTGCAGGTATCAAGCTCCTGATAATATGGATCATAACAGTTACTTTGCGTCAATTATTAGAGCCCAAGATTATGTCCAAGAGCATAGGCCTGCAGCCTCTGCCGACTTTGATCTCAATGTATGCAGGGTTACAATTATTGGGTGCTATAGGCCTTATCTTAGGCCCGACAATTTTAATTTTTTATGAAGCCTTAAGGAAAAGCGGAGTCTTTACAAAAGTCTGATTTGGATGTGAAAATTGATTGAAAACGTTAACTGTTTTGGGATCGACAGGTTCAATAGGCCGGCAAACTTTAGAGGTTGTCAGGGCTTTTCCCGAGAAGCTCAAGGTTCATGCCTTGGCTGCTTGTAAGAGTGTAGACCAAATGGAGAATCAGGTCAGGGCTTTTCGGCCATCTTTTGTAGTTATGATGGAGGAAAAGGCGGCCAAAGACTTAAGAGAATGTTTGCGGGATTTGCCGGTCACTGTCGAATATGGCATGGAGGGAATTCTGCAGGCTGTTACCTACCCGCAAGTTGATACTGTAGTAACAGCCTTGAGTGGACGAATAGGCCTGGAACCTACTTTGGCTGCTATAAAGGCCGGGAAAATAATTGCCCTTGCTAATAAAGAAACCCTGGTTGCGGCAGGGGAACTGGTTTTAGGAACGGCCAGGGAGATGGCTTGTCCGATTCTGCCGATTGACAGTGAACATTCGGCGATTTTTCAATGTTTGGAGGATAATCCTCAAACAATTGAAAAGATAATTTTAACTGCTTCCGGAGGACCCTTTTTAGGCTGGTCCAGTGAAAAACTGGCTGCCGTGACACCCCAGGAAGCTTTGCAGCATCCTAACTGGGCAATGGGCTGGAAAATAACAATTGATTCGGCCTCCATGATGAACAAAGGCTTGGAAGTAATAGAAGCTCATCATCTTTTTGGGCTTGATTATGACAAGATTGAGGTTTTAATCCACCCGGAAAGTATTGTTCATTCAATGGTTGCTTATAAGGATGGTTCGGTACTTGCCCAAATGGGAAATCCGGATATGCGCTTGCCTATCCAGTATGCTCTGAGTTATCCGTCACGCTGGGAAAATTCTTTTCAGCGCTTGGATTTAAGAGGGAAAAGATTATCTTTCCTTGAACCTGATTTGACAGAATTTCCGGCATTGGCCCTAGCCTATAAAGCAGGTCGGATAGGCGGTACCTTGCCGGCTGTTATGAATGCTGCCAATGAGGTTGCGGTCCAGGCTTTTCTTCAGAATCGCCTGGTTTATCACAGACTTACAGAACTGGTCGCGGCGGTATGTGATAGTCATGATGTGTTGCTGCATCCGGATTTGGGTACTATATTAGAGGCAGATGCCTGGGCACGTGAGCGTGCAGAGGAATTAATTCAAAGTACGAAGTTCAAGTATAAGATTCCCAAGATCAATTCAATATGTAATCCAAAATGTAGATTAGAGCCGTGATATCTGATAGATGCTGTGATTAAATTAAAACTCGAACATCGAATACAAGGGGGTTAGAAATTGTTAACGACTTTATCATTTGTGTTTGCTTTAGCCCTAATGGTTATGGTTCATGAATTGGGACATTTCCTGGTAGCCAGATGGCATGGAATCAAGGTTCTGGAATTCAGCTTTGGTTTTGGACCTAAAATTGTTGGCTACCAGGGTAAAGAAACATTTTATACCTGGCGGCTGATTCCTTTGGGCGGCTATGTCAAATTATATGGCATTGATGCAGAAACAAATGATAAGGGAGCCGAGGTAATTGCCCCGCGGGGGGATAGCCGGAGTTTTATGAATAAAAACGTTTGGCAGCGGATAGCCGTTATTGCAGCCGGATCTCTCATGAATTTTGTTTTAGCTATTGTTTTATTTGTATTAGTTTTTGCTTGTATAGGTGTTCCGGGGGCAGGTGACGGAAATATCATTGGTTCTTTAGTTCAGGATAAACCGGCAGAAAAAAGCGGCTTGCAAAAAGGTGACCGGATAATTGCCGTGGATAATATCCTTACTCCGGATTGGAATTCCCTGACGAAAATTATTCATGGCAAACCTAATCAAACAATTTTATTGACTGTTCAACGCGGTCAGGAACAAAAGGCTTTCACATTTGCAACTGTGCAGGATGCTCAAACCGGAAATGGGATAATCGGGGTCCAGCCAGAGATAGTATTTGAACAGGTACCGATTGTCAAGGCAATCAGTTTGGGATTTACTAATACCTATATTTTTACCAGGGAAATTCTTATATCATTAATGCAAATGATTACAGGAAAGATTCCTGCCGAAGTAGGCGGCCCTGTGGCTATCGCCCAGGTGATTGGCGAAGCTGCCCATCAAGGTTTAGCGAATTTCCTGCTGTTGACAGGGTTATTAAATGTTAATTTAGGTTTAATTAACCTCTTGCCGATTCCGGCGCTTGATGGCAGCCGCTTGATTTTTCTTTTAATAGAAGGTTTTCGGCGCAAACCAATACAACCTGAAAAAGAGAATCTGATTCATCTGGCCGGTTTTCTCTTACTTATTGCACTTATGTTGGTAATAACCTATCAGGATATTGTTAGAATATTTAGTAAGTCCGGTTAGGACAGGAGGCTGCTCAGTGAAAAAAACTAAACAGATAAAAGTAGGCAAGGTTCTGATTGGCGGCGGCGCTCCGATTGTTATTCAATCCATGACCAATACAGATACCCGTGATGTACCTCAAACTTTAAAGCAAATTTTTTCCCTGGCAGATCTCGGGTGTGAAGTGGTGCGGGTAGCAGTTATTGATGACCAGGCAGCCGAGTCTTTGCAGGAATTAGTACGGCAAAGTCCGCTGCCACTAATTGCCGATATTCATTTTGATTACAGGTTGGCATTAAAGGCGTTGAATAAGGGTATACATGGCCTGCGTCTTAATCCGGGAAATATAGGAGCGCGCTGGAAGGTGAAAGAAATAGTCAGTGCTGCCAGAGATCGACAGGTCCCAATTCGAATTGGCGTCAATGCCGGATCTTTGGAAAAGGAGATCCTGGCCAAATATCATGGTCCAACCGCTGAAGGTATGGTGGAAAGTGCCCTGCGACATGTTGAATTGCTCGCGAATGAGGGCTATGATCAAGTTAAATTGTCTTTAAAAGCTTCTGAAGTACCTGTGATGTTACAGGCCTATCGCCAAATTGTTCAAGTAGTAGATTATCCGCTTCACGTCGGGGTGACCGAAGCAGGTACAGTGCGTTCGGGAATAGTAAAATCAGCGGTGGGCATCGGTGTCCTGCTCGCTGAAGGGATAGGTGATACTATCCGGGTTTCCCTTACCGGAAATCCGGTTCATGAAATTCCTGTGGCCAGGCAAATCCTGCAGGTTTTGGGTTTGTACAAACAAGGAGCAGAATTGATAAGCTGTCCTACTTGTGGAAGGACTCAGGTTGATCTAGTTTCGCTGGCTGAAAAAGTTGAAGACAGATTAATGAGCCTGCCTGCTTTGGACAGGCCTCTGAAGGTAGCTGTCATGGGCTGTATAGTTAATGGACCGGGCGAAGCAAGAGAAGCAGACTTTGGAATTGCCGGCGGCAAAGGCCTGGGAATTTTATTTAGAAAAGGTAAGATAGTAGCCAAGGTTCCTGAGAGTGAATTATTGACTGTTTTATTAAAAGAAATAGAGGATTATGTCGGCAAACATGGATTAACAAGTCAAATATAAGTTGGAGAAGGGATTGAAATAAATGCGTGTTAGTCAGCTTTTAAATCCTACATTAAGGGAGGTTCCGGCTGAAGCGGAGATTATCAGTCATAAATTAATGCTGCGTGCCGGGTTAATTCGAAAGGCAGCAGCCGGGATATATACTTATCTGCCTTTGGGACTGCGTGTTTTGAAGAAAATCGAAAGAATTGTCCGGGAAGAAATGGATGCTAAAGGCGGACAAGAGATATTGCTGCCAATCATGCAGCCTTCGGAACCATGGCTGGAAACCGGACGCTGGAATGTTTATGGTGAAGAAATGTTTCGCTTGAAGGACCGCCATGACCGGGAATTTTGCCTTGGTCCAACTCATGAAGAGATAGTTACCGATCTTGTACGGGGCGAGGTCCGTTCCTATAAACAACTTCCCCTTCTTTTATATCAGATTCAAAATAAATATCGTGACGAACGCCGTCCCCGTTTTGGTTTAATGCGTGGACGTGAATTTATTATGAAGGATTTATATTCTTTTGATCGGGATGAAGCCGGCCTGGAAGTAAGTTATCAGAAAATGTATGATGCTTATTGCCGGATTTTTAGTCGCTGCGGGCTTACTTTTCGTCCTGTAGAAGCTGATGCCGGAGCAATTGGAGGTACCGGCGGGACACATGAATTTATGGTTTTGGCAGAATCCGGGGAAGCAGCAGTGGTTTATTGCCCTGCCTGTGATTATGCTGCCAATGTGGAGAAGGCCGAGTGCAAACCTGAGCCGGTGCCTGATTCTCCTGCTGTAACTCCCCGGACAATGGTTTCCACACCGGGAGCAAAAACAATTGAACAAGTCAGTACGTTTTTGAAAATTCCCAAAACACAGCTTATCAAGTCATTGCTCTGTCAGGGTGATGACAAGGTATTTCTGGTATTGTTGCGGGGAGACCGTGAATTGAATGAGGTGAAGCTGAATAATGCCTTGGGTGGCTTTATTTCCTTACAGCTTGCCTCGCCGGAAACAGTTTATAGGATACTAGGATGTGAACCGGGTTTTGTTGGACCTGTTGGTATTCCCAAAAATTTGATGGTGATAGCCGATTTGGAAGTTAAACTTATGCCTAAGCTGGTTTGCGGGGCTAATCAGGCAGATCAGCATTATATTAATGTTTCTCCGGAACAGGATTTCAGGATTGACCGGGAATTCGATCTCCGGATGATAGAAAGTGGTGAAAAATGTCCCGGGTGTTCTGTTCCTTTACAGGAGGCCAGGGGGATTGAAGTTGGTCAGGTATTCAAGCTTGGCGATAAATATAGTAAAGCCCTTCAGGCAACCTATTATGATGAAAGCGGTAAGGAACAATTCTGCGTAATGGGATGTTATGGTATAGGGATAAGCAGGACAATCGCTGCAGCGATTGAACAAAACTATGATCAGGATGGGATTATCTGGTCAATGGCTATTGCTCCGTATCACTGTATTATTGTTCCGGTTAATTTGAAAGATGCACCTGTCAAAGAAGCTGCCGAACAACTTTATGCGCAATTACGGGAAGCAGGGGTCGAAGTTGTCCTGGATGACAGGGATGAGCGGCCCGGAGTAAAATTTAAGGATGCTGATCTGGTAGGTTATCCACTCAGGGTAATTATTGGCAGCAAGTCATTGGCTAACGAACAGGTAGAACTTCGTCAGCGTCGTACAGGAGAAACAGAATTAGTTGATCTGAAAGGCCTGGCAGAAATCATCAAGAACAAAGTTGATCTGGGACTTTGAGGATAGTCAGTTTAGGGGGAAGAGAAATGCTTGGGCCTGTTCCGCTTGGGCAAATTCCTTTTTTAGCACAGCTTCCGTCTGGTTGGCAGGACCCTATTCAAGCTTGTTTAGCAACAATACTTCTAAAGCAGGTAGAGGTTTTGCCGAAGGAAAGGAAATGGATTCTTCATTTGATTTCAACCCAACATATTGACCCTGCCTTGTTGAAGCCGTTAGGCGACCTGCTTATTGAATATGTTTCGGAGATAAATATAGTCGACTGGCAAATAGAATGCCATTTGCCGGATGTTTCCTTAAACGAAGTTTGCGAGGTCTATTGGCAGGATATAATTGGTGATCTAAGTAATATATTGCCTGGTATGCGTGGCTGGCTGGGAGCAGGGACCAGTTATCAGGTTTCCGGTCAGAAATTGATTATCTATGTCCCCAATGAATTAGGGGTAGAGTATATTCAGGCAAAACATCAAATAGTTGAAAACTATCTGCTGAAAAAATTTGGCCTTAAAGTTGCGGTGTTTTGCGAATTATACTCTGCCCTGACACCTGCGGAATATCTTGACCAGACAGAAAACATGGAACAGGAATGTTTGCAGGAATTATTATCCGCAAAATCCGGGCTTGGCGATGAGAAACCTGAAAAGATCAGGGATAATTGTCTGTTGGGGCGGAAATTTAAAGTCGATGCTATTCCTCTGCGTCAAGTTCAGGATGAAGAACGTCAGGTAGTTGTAACCGGAGAAGTTTTTAATCTGGGCTACCGTCAATTAAAAACCGGCCGTAAGCTGTTGACCTTTGATTTGACAGACAAGACTGATTCCATATCAGCCAAGGTTTTTCTAAAGGAAGACAGGACAAGCCTGGATTTAAAAAAAGGGGAATGGATATCTGTCAGGGGACAGGTGCAGTACGATCGTTTTACTTCAATTTTAACCTTAATGCCTAAGGATATTTTACGGGTCCAATCGGTTATTCGCCAAGATGCTGCCGCAGTTAAACGCCTGGAATTGCATATGCATACTCGAATGTCAACAATGGATGCGGTTACCTCGGCTGAGGATTTGATTAAACGGGCAAAATACTGGGGACATAAAGCTGTGGCAATTACTGATCATGGTGTTGTTCAGGCCTTTCCCGAAGCGGTAGATGCCGGTATAAAGCACGGGGTGAAAATAATACTTGGTGTGGAGGGTTATTTACTTGATGACAGTCCTGGACCTCTCTCTCTGAATCAACGCAAGACAAGACATATTATTCTGTTGGTTCGTAATGCTGTCGGTTTAAAGAATTTATATCGTTTAATCACATTCTCCCATCTGGACTATTTCTATCGCCGCCCCCGCATGCCGAAATCTTTGGTCGATGCTCATCGGGAAGGAATTTTATTAGGATCGGCTTGTGAAGCCGGGGAACTGATTCAAGCTATTCTTCAGAAAGAAAGTTGGGAAAAGCTTTTAGACCTGGCGGCTTTTTACGATTACCTGGAAATTCAGCCGCTAGGCAACAATTCCTTTCTCCTGCGTAATGGACAAGTTTCAAGTTTGGAAGAACTGCAGGAAATCAATAAGACAGTAATACGTATAGGAAAAGAATTGCAGAAACCGGTGGTAGCAACAGGTGATGTACACTTTATGGATCCCGAAGATGAGGCTTATCGGCGGATTTTAATGGCAGGCAACGGCTTTGAAGATGCCGATCAGCAGGCACCTTTATATTACAGGACTACGACAGAAATGTTAGCTGAATTTACCTATCTATCAAAAGCTGAGGCTATGGAAGTTGTTGTCAATGCACCTGAGAAAATTGCAGGACTTATTGAAGAATTGAAACCGTTTCCTGATGAATTGTTTTCTCCGACAATTCCCGGTGCTGAGGAAAAAATACAAACAATGTCCTGGAAACGAACTTATGAACTTTACAACAATCCTGTGCCGCCTGTTGTCCGGAAACGCCTGGAAGAAGAACTCAAGTCAATCATAGGGCATGGTTTTGCTGTGTTATATTTAATTGCCCACTTATTGGTTAAAAAATCTAATGATGATGGTTATTTAGTGGGTTCCCGCGGCTCGGTAGGTTCGTCTTTAGTTGCAACCCTGACGGGAATTACTGAAGTAAATCCTTTGCCCCCGCATTACAGGTGTCGGAATCCGGCTTGTTTAACCTCAGTTTGGATCGAAGATGGAAGTGTTGGAGCCGGTGTGGATTTGCCAGATAAAGCTTGTCCCAAGTGCGGAGAAGCTATGACCAAGGATGGCTATGATATTCCTTTTGAAACTTTTTTAGGTTTTGAAGGTGATAAGGTCCCTGATATTGACCTTAACTTTTCCGGAGAATACCAACCTCATGCTCATCGCTATACTGAGGAATTGTTTGGTAAGGATTATGTTTTTCGGGCCGGTACAATTGCTACTATTGCAGATAAAACAGCGTTTGGTTATGTAAAAAACTATGCTGACGAGCGAAAATTACGATTAAAACCGGCTGAAATGGCCCGTTTGATCAAGGGCTGTACCGGTGTTAAACGGACAACCGGTCAACATCCCGGAGGATTAATGGTTGTGCCGAAAGATTATGATATCCATGATTTTACACCCTTGCAAAGACCGGCTGACGACCCGAAATCCCCGACACTTACCACCCATTTTGATTACCACTCAATTTCTGGCCGTTTAGTTAAACTGGATATTTTGGGTCATGATGATCCGACTGTTTTAAAGATGCTCGAGGAATTAACAGGGATTAAGGCCAGGCAAATTAGTTTGGATGATGCCGGAACAATGTCGCTTTTTTCCTGTACCGCAGCACTTGGAGTTACAGCAGGGGAGATCAGATCAAAAACCGGTACTTATGGAATACCGGAATTTGGCACAAAGTTTGTCAGACAAATGTTGGAGGATACACAACCCCAAACTTTTTCTGATCTGGTACGGATTTCGGGACTATCTCATGGAACCGATGTTTGGCTTGGAAATGCCCAGGATCTTGTCTGCGGCGGTAAAGCAACTATTTCGGAAATTATCGCTTGTCGGGATGATATTATGGTGTATCTTATTTATAAAGGACTGGAACCGAAAAAGGCTTTCAAAATCATGGAAGGAGTACGCAAGGGCAAGGGTTTGAAACCTGAGGATATTGAGGAAATGCGTTCTAATAATGTACCTGAATGGTATATTGAGTCCTGTCAGAAAATAAAATATATGTTTCCCAAAGCTCATGCTGTTGCTTATGTAATGATGTCCTTCAGGATTGCCTGGTATAAACTTTATTATCCCGAAGCTTTTTACGCTACTTTTTTTTCGGTGAGAGCAGATGAATTCGATATAGATTTGATATGCCAGGGTCGGCAGGCCTGTCTGCAAAAAATTGAGGAGATTGAGAATAAGGGCAATGAGGCTTCGGCAAAGGAAAAGAATTTACTGACAACCCTTGAACTTGCTGTAGAAATGGATTTTCGGGGTATCCCTATCCTAAAGGTCGATCTGGAAAAATCACATGCAACCAATTTCCTAGTCACATCTGCCGGGATACTTCCCCCTTTCACTTCTTTACAAGGTTTGGGAGAGTCTGCAGCCAGGAGCATTTCTGCTTTGCGCGATGAGGGTGGGATTACATCTGTTGAAGATTTACGAACGCATGCTAAAATAAGTAAAACAGTCATAGAGATACTGCATAAACACGGATGTTTGCAGGGGTTGCCTGAACAAAATCAGTTAAGCTTTTTTTAAAGCAGGATTTGTAAGCTGATTTTCAATTGTTATAATACATTATACAAATAGTTGCAATAGAACCATGAATATGATATATTATAATTAGAAATTTTGGTTAGATTGGAAAGAGTGGGTTGTTGCCCACTCTTTCATTTATACTCTTAATCAGTTTCACAGTAAGCCCGAAAAGAAATGACTCCGGTTTCTGACTTCGATTATTAAGGAGAGAATGTTGATGAATCAAGGTGTGGAACAACGGGTGAGTGTTCTTGCTGAACCGTTGATCAAAGAGAAAGGCCTGGAGTTAGTCGATGTGGAATATATGAAAGAGGGGGCGCATTGGTATTTGCGGCTCTTTATCGATAAGGAAGGCAGTGTTGATATTGATGATTGCACTGAGGTAAGCCATGCTGTAAGTGAGCTGCTGGATACTTCTGATGTAATCCCGCAATCCTATATCCTGGAGGTTTCTTCACCTGGTTTGGAAAGACCGCTAAAGAAAGACGAGGATTTCCGGCGTTTTCAGGGAAAACTAATAACCATTAATACAAACAAATTATACAAAGGCTATCAGGAATTCAGCGGTTATCTTATTGGCCTGGAAAATGAAGAAATCATACTTGAATATGAAGGAAAACGGATGGCCATTCCCCGATGTGTTGTAAAAAAAGCACAACTTTCTATTGAATTTTAACACATACCATCGGATTGAATGCCTATTATTTATTATGAATTGTAATACACAAGGGGGAAAGTAGTATAATGAATATGGAGTTTATCGAGGCTCTTCATGAGCTGGAAAAAGAACGGGGTATATCTTCCGAGGTTCTTTTTGAAGCGATCGAAGCTGCTCTTATCTCCGCATACAAGAAAAATTTTGCATCTCTGCAGAATGTCCGGGTCCATATTGACCGGCTCAGTGGGGAGTTTAAAGTTTATGCGCGCAAAACTATAGTAGAAAATGTGGAGGATCCTCGAACCCAAATTAGTTTAGCTGAGGCCCAGAAAATAGATCCAAACTATAATGTCAATGATATCTTGGAAAATGAAGTGACCCCGCGTGATTTTGGACGGATAGCCGCCCAGACGGCCAAACAAGTTGTAGTCCAACGTATTCGGGAAGCCGAGCGCGGGATGATTTATGATGAATATATTAATCGGGAAGGGGATATTGTCACAGGAGTAGTTCAGCGTTATGAACAAAAAAATGTTATTATTGATCTGGGCAAAGTAGAAGCAGTACTCGCGGCTCAGGAACAAATACCGGGAGAAACCTATCAGTCGTTTGAACGTATTAAGACATATGTTGTAGAAGTGAAAAAAACTACCAAGGGTCCGCAGATCATGTTATCCAGGACTCACCCCGGACTTATTAAACGTTTGTTTGAGTTAGAGGTGCCGGAAATTCATGATGGGACTGTTGAAATAAAGGGTGTTTCCAGGGAAGCCGGGGCCCGTTCCAAGATAGCAGTTTATTCTCGTGAGCCTAATGTTGATCCGGTTGGGGCCTGTGTGGGTCCTAAGGGAAACAGGGTTCAGGCTATTGTAAGTGAGCTTAAAGGGGAGAAGATAGATATAGTAAATTATTCCCTGGATAATAGGGAGTTTGTTGCTAATGCACTTTCCCCTGCCAAAGTAATTGGTGTTTACCCCAAGTCAGATGAAAAAGTAGCCCTAGTGGTGGTGCCTGATTATCAATTATCTTTGGCAATTGGCAAAGAAGGTCAGAATGCCCGTCTGGCAGCTAAATTAACCGGCTGGAAAATTGACATTAAAAGTGAATCACAGGCCCTTGCTCAAAATCTTATTTCGCAAGAGGAACAGTACTATTCTGAAAATGAATATGCTGATTATGATCAAGAAGAAAATTATGATTATGATCAATATTCTGAATATGATGAAGAAGAGAATTATGATGAATATGATCCAAACGGAGAACCCGGAGAGTATACCGATTATGAACAATCGGGTAAATATGATGAGTACCAACAAGATGATCTGGATACCGAATTGCAGGAAAGTAATCCGAATGATCTTGTACCCGAAGGATTTCTGGTGGTAGCCGGGCATAATGATATCGATGAGAATAAAAAATAAAAAAGGAAGAAAAGTAAGGGGTAAAGAATGAAGACACGCAAGATTCCGATGCGGATGTGTCTGGGTTGTCAACAGATGCTCCCTAAAAAAGAATTAATACGGATTGTAAAAACTCCGGAAGGGATCGTGGAAATTGATCCAACCGGGAAAAAGAATGGCCGTGGCGCGTATATCTGTTCTCGGGTGGATTGCCTGCAAAATGCTTCAAAAACATATCGATTTCAAAAGGCTTTGGGAATTGACATATCTCCGGAAATATTTAAAGATTTGAAAGAGAAGTTGATAACTTAGTGATTGAAAAAATTCTATCCTACCTTGGGATGGCCCGGCGTGCAGGAAAAATAGTATCCGGTGAATTCCAGGTTGAAACGATGTTGAAGAAAAACAAAGGACAGTTGCTGATTCTGGCATGTGATGCTCCTAGCGGACAAAGGAAATATGAGAAATGGGCGGGTGACCATAATATACCAGTTATTATTATTGGTACAAAGCAGGAATTAGGAATAGCTCTTGGTCTTTCACCGCGTTCGGTTATCCTGGTAATGGATGAAGGGTTTGCCAAGGCGATTTTAAAGGCAAGGAGTTGATTGCTGGGAATTATACACGTTGTTTAATATGTGGGGGTGGTTTAATGACAAATAGTCGTGTTCATGAGTTAGCAAAAGAATTAAACATAAGTAGTAGAGATCTAATAGCAAAACTGGAGGCTATGGGGGTAGAGGTAAAAAATCATTTAAGTACTGTAGTTAAAACAGATGCAGACAGAATTCGTGACCAATTTTCTGCTGCTAAAGGAAGAGAGTTGGTTGCTGAAAAGCCAGAACCCCACACTTTAGCTCCTGGCAGATCTAATATACCTGAGGAATCAGGTTCTCAGTCTAATCAGTCTAATAAGGAAGTAAGTTCACAAAGATTGCGTCAAGAACCTGAAGCCAAGTCAGCAGGCCGGCGTCCTGCCGCGGAAGAAAGGCCACAGGGACCACGTTATAATGTGGAGGGTAGGCCGGTGGTACCGCGTCCCGATATGGAAGGACGACCGCCAGGGCAGCGTCCGCCTGCGGTAAGCAGGCCGACAGGTCAGCGCCCGGCTCCGGAAGGACGACCGCCAGGGCAGCGTCCGCCTGCGGTAAGCAGGCCGACAGGTCAGCGCCCG
>JAQVLN010000006.1:0-21654 GCA_028704155.1 Desulfitobacteriaceae bacterium | reverse complement strand
AAGCAGGCCG
The DNA here is from genome assembly GCA_028704155.1 of Desulfitobacteriaceae bacterium. Taxonomy (GTDB): domain Bacteria; phylum Bacillota; class Desulfitobacteriia; order Desulfitobacteriales; family Desulfitobacteriaceae; genus UBA2264. The sequence goes on along the minus strand of JAQVLN010000006.1, from coordinate 21,644 downwards.
ACAGGTCAGCGCCCGGCTCCGGAAGGACGACCGCCAGGGCAGCGTCCGCCTGCGGTAAGCAGGCCGACAGGTCAGCGCCCGGCTCCGGAAGGACGACCGCCAGGGCAGCGTCCGCCTACGGTAAGCAGGCCGGCAGGTCAGCGCCCGGCTCCGGAAGGACGACCGCCAGGGCAGCGTCCGCCTGCGGTAAGCAGGCCGGCAGGTCAGCGCCCGGCTATGGGACAAAGGCCAACTGGACAACGACCGTCAACGGTTCCGGGACGGCCAACTTCTTCTGCCTTGGAACAGCCTTCTAAACGGCAAGTTCCTGGTCAGAAGAAAGCCCAGGATCGAAGAAACTTTGATAAAAAGCATGAAACGGAAAAAGAATTGCGTTCTCCCCAAAAACGCAATTTTAAGATTCCGCCTAAAGAAGTTAAAGATAGTACCCCCAAGAATATTGTTATCCCGGAAACTATTACTGTACAGGATTTGGCTTCCAGAATGAGCAGGAAAGCCAGTGAAGTTATAGTCAGGTTAATGAAAATGGGTGTTATGGTTACTATTAATCAGGAATTGGACGCCGAGACTGCGATCATTATTGCCAGTGAAATGGGAGTTACGGCTGAGGTTAAGGTAGAGAAATCCAAGGCAGTAATTGATGAGATTATTGATCCCGAGGAAACCCTGAAACCCAGGCCACCGGTTGTTACAGTAATGGGGCATGTCGATCATGGTAAAACTTCCCTGTTGGATGCTATCCGTACAACTAAAGTTACAGCATCTGAAGCCGGCGGGATAACTCAGCACATCGGAGCCTACCAAGTAGAAATAAAAGGGCAAAAAATTACCTTTTTAGATACACCTGGTCATGAAGCATTTACAGCTATGCGGGCACGTGGTGCTCAAGTTACTGATATTGCGGTTTTGGTAGTAGCTGCTGATGATGGGGTTATGCCTCAGACGATTGAAGCGATTAATCATGCCAAGGCAGCCAATGTTCCGATTATCGTGGCTATCAATAAAATTGATAAGGAAAATGCCCAGTCTGATAGAATTAAACAGGAATTAACGGAATATGGCTTAGTAGTTGAGGAGTGGGGCGGAGATACAATTGCCGTACCGGTTTCGGCCAAGACAAAGTATAATATAGAGCAGCTTTTGGAAATGATCTTATTAGTGGCTGAAGTCAAAGAATTAAAAGCTAATCCTAACCGTCCGGCAACCGGCAGTATTGTTGAAGCTGAATTAGACAAAGGCAAGGGTCCTGTCGCAACTGTATTAGTAGCCAGAGGAACACTGAAAATTGGGGATGTGATTGTAGCCGGATGTGCTTTTGGCAGAATCCGGGCAATGGTAGATGATAAAGGCAGGCGTGTGAAAAAGGCCGATCCTTCTATGCCTGTAGAAGTACAAGGATTATCGGAAGTTCCCGGTGCCGGGGATATCTTTGATGTTGTTTCTGATGAAAAACTTGCGCGTCAAATTATTACAGCCCGCTTAAATGAACGAAAGGCCTTGGAAGCTAAACAAAAAACAAAAATTTGTCTGGAAGACTTATTTGAACAGATTAAAGAAGGCGAAGTTAAAGAATTAAATATTATAATCAAGGCAGACGTCCATGGATCTGTAGAGGCCCTTCGACAGTCATTACAGCGGCTTTCGACTTCTGAAGTACGCGTTAATCCAATCCATGGCGGGGTTGGTGCAATTACAGAGACCGACGTTATGCTGGCCGCAGCTTCCAATGCTATTATCCTGGGCTTTAATGTCAGGCCTGCTTCAAATACTAAGGCTACAGCTGATATCCAGGGTGTTGATATTCGTCTCTACAGGGTTATCTATGAAGCTATTGAGGATATTAAGGCTGCAATGACAGGGCTGTTGGAACCGGAATATCAGGAAGTTGTTCTTGGTAAAGCTAAAGTACGTCAAGTATTTAAAGTTCCTAAAGCGGGAAATATTGCAGGAAGTTTTGTTACCGAAGGTAAAATCACCCGTGCTTCAAAAGTCAGGATGGTTCGCGATGGCATTGTAATTTATGAAGGCAATATCGAGTCCTTGAAGAGATTCAAGGATGATGTCAAAGAAGTGGTAGAAGGATATGAATTTGGCATAGGCCTTGAGAAATTTAATGATATTAAAGAAGATGATGTTATTGAAGCTTATATTCTGGAAGAAGTAAAAAGGCAACTTTAGAAAAACCGATCTTGGAGGGTTGGCATATGACAAAACATCGGGTAAGTCGTTTGGCAGAAACTCTGAAGGCAGAAATTTCCCAGATGATCAGGCAGGAACTCAAGGATCCGCGGATCGGTTTTGTTACGGTAACAACTGTTGAAGTCACAGAAGATTTGGGGCATGCCAAGGTATTTATCAGTGTTTTAGGCGATGAAGTACAACGTAAGCAATCACTTGACGGATTAAATAGTGCAGCCGGATTTGTGCGCAGGGAAATCGGATACCGGGTACGTCTGCGTGTTACCCCGGAAATTGTTTTTAAATATGATCCTTCTATTGAACACGGGGCTCAGATAGCTAAGCTTCTGAAAGGTGTGGAACCTTCCAAGACAATGGGTGGAGATGATAACTCTGATGAGTAATCCATTATCTGAGATGATTATTAGACTAAGAAAAGCGTCACAGGTGGCGCTTTTCTCCCATGTTTCTCCGGATGGAGACTGCATAGGTTCGATTTTGGCCTTGGGTTTAGGTTTGGAAAAATTAAATAAACAGGTATACTATTTCAATTCTGACCCAATACCGGCTAATTTGGCTTTTTTACCTGGTGTCGGCAAGATCAGGAATGTTTTGCCGGTAAACTGGCCGGAGGCATTAATTTTTGTAGACTGTACGGATATTGACAGGGTGCATATTTCTAACGAAGATTTACCGGCAAACAGTATATTGCTCAATCTCGATCACCATATTTCCAACTGTAATTTTGGCCACGTCAATTGGATCGATTCTCAGGCAAGCGCCTGCGGGGAAATGGTTTTTTATCTGCTTAAAGAAATGGGAGCAGGAATTGATAAGGATATTGCCACTAACCTGTATGCAGCCATCGTAACTGATTCAGGGTCTTTCCAATACAGCAATACTACATCAAAAACTCATCGAATAGCTGCAGAGTTGATCGAACAGGAAATTAATCTTGTAAACATCCACAGCCATTTGTTTGATCAAAAGCCATTGGCATATATAAAACTATTGCAGCGTGCCCTGGCAAGGCTGCAATTTTTTTCCGACGGGAAAATTGCCCTTATTACTTTAAGCAAACAAGACTTTTTAGAATGCGGGGCTGGAGATGAATTAAGTGAAGGTATTATAAATCATGCCCGTTCTATCGAGGGGGTTGAGGTTGCAATCTTGATCAGGGAACTTGATATCTTAGATATCAAAGTAGTTTTTCGATCAAATTTATGGTTTAATTGCGATGAAGTAGCGGTAAAACTACACGGGGGAGGGCATAAGAAGGCTGCAGGCTGTTCACTGAAGCTTTCATTTGCCGAGGCTCAAAGGCTTGTATTAAAGACTGTTCAGGAGGTATTGGTTGAACGGGGTAATTAACTTGCTTAAACCTCCAGGTATGACTTCTTCTGATGTAGTAGTTTGGCTTAAAAAAAGATTGCATACTGCCAAAGTCGGCCATATTGGAACCCTGGATCCGGGCGTAACCGGTGTTTTGCCAATTTGTGTCGGGAAAGCAACCAGAATTGCTGAATATCTTTCCCAACAAGGTAAGTTTTATCGGGCCGAAATTACATTTGGCATTACTACAGATACACAGGATAGTTACGGGAAGGTTCTTAAAACCACACAGCCATATATAAAAAAGGATGATATACTTAAAACAATACCCTGTTTTACCGGTCTGGTTCAGCAACTCCCGCCGATGTATTCGGCAGTGCGCCATAAGGGAAAACATCTTTATGAATATGCGCGGCAGGGTGTTGAGATTGAAAGAGTATCAAGGACTATTAATATCTCATTTATCAAGTTGCTGCATTGGCTAGATGGAGAATATCCTCAAGCTGTACTTGATATCGAGTGTTCAAAGGGAACCTACATTCGAACACTGTGTCATGACCTCGGTGAGTCTTTAGGCTGCGGGGCTTTCATGTCTTATTTGCTCCGGTTGAGATCAGGTCCTTTTGGAATCCAGGAAAGCTGGACCTTGGAAGAAATCGAACAATTTTCTGAAAAAGACGATACTTCTTTTCTAATCCCCATTAAACATTGTTTGGCTTTACCAAAGGTTTGTTTGCTTTCGAACAGAGCCAGGGCATTTTGTAATGGTTTGCCTACACGGGCGGATGAAGTAGTAGGTCCTTTGGGTAATGACGGAATATCGGTACAAGTATTTGAAAATGAGATACTTCTGGGTATCGGCATATGGCGGGAAAATAGTTTATACCCTCACAAAGTACTCAGGTGAAGCAGGGTACGGAGGACCCAATCCCGCTTGTGGAAGTGGGAGTCTTACTAAATTCATAATTTACTATTATGAATTATGAATTAAATTAAGGGGGTTTTGCAAAGGTGCAAATTCTAACGGAATTGCCTGAAAATAATACCGGATCATGCGTAATAGCTTTGGGCAATTTTGACGGAGTGCATCTTGGACATCGTTGTCTGCTTGAAAGCGCATTAACAGAGGCCGGGTATTTAAAAGTCAATATGGCTGTTCTTATGTTTGATCCCCATCCTCTTAAAATTATTAAACCTGAGAAAAACCTGCGGCTTTTGACAACAATGGAACAAAGATTAGGGATTTTTCAGAAGCTTGAAGTTGATCTGGTTTATATATTGCCATTCACTAAATTGATTGCAAAAACTTCACCAGAAAGATTTGTGGTTGAGACCTTGTTACCCTTGGGTGTTATTCACGCTTTTGTTGGTTTTAACTACTCTTTTGGGGCAAAGGGCCAGGGTACACCGGATGATCTGAGACTTATGGGTAAGGAATATGGTTTTGAGGTAAGTGTTTTGCAACCCCAATCTATTGAAAGTCAGATAATTTCCTCCAGTAGTGTAAGAAGGGCTTTAGAGCTTGGGGATATTAATCTGGCCCGGAAAATGCTGGGGAGGAACCCCTGCCTGAGTGGAACGGTTATCAGAGGTGAACAGAGAGGCCGTTTATTACGTTATCCAACTGCAAATATTTTGCCTGAAGAAGATTTGATAATACCTAGGTGTGGAGTATATGCAATATGGACGGATTTTAATAATCAGAGATTTTATGGAATGATGAATATTGGCAGGAAGCCAACTTTTCATAAGGATTATCATTCCACAGTCGAAGCGCATTTTTTTAATTATCAGGGTGATCTTTACGGAAAAAAACTGAACGTTGATATTGTTGCCCGTTTACGTGATGAACACCGTTTTTCCAGTTATGATGAGTTGATAAAGCAACTGGAACGGGATGAAGTTTTAGCAAAAAGGCATTTCGGATGAGCTTTTTGCTTTACATATTTACTTTTTATATGGTAAAATTATAACATTATGAATAATAACCGTTTGCTCGGCCTGTGAGTCTCCGGCGCAGCCCTGGGCGACTGGTGATTATCAAAAAATGGAGGTATAAAAAGATGCTGACAACCGAAGCAAAACAAGAGATTATTAACCAATACAAACAACACGAAGGAGATACAGGTTCACCTGAGGTGCAAATTGCTCTATTATCAGCCAGAATTCAATACTTGACCGAGCATTTTAAGACTCATAAAAAAGATCATCACTCCAGACGTGGCTTGCTTAAAATGGTAGGACAAAGACGGAATTTGTTAAATTATCTTAAAACAATGGATTTTAATCGTTATCGTGAAATTATCAATAAACTGGGTTTAAGACGTTAAGCTCAACTATTAGAAACGGTTTTACCGTTTCTTTTTGTTTTTGCCGTATCTATTTGCTTAGAGTTATCAGGTTTTTGACATTCCGGCTAAAAGTATAAATAATGTAGTTACCTTTTTTATTAAAAAAATTGAAGCCATTTCACGCTAATTTAGTTATACAATTAATTAAACTAAATTAATAAGTTTAGTTATTAGTTTTTTTAATTAAATTGCAGGAAATAATAATGTTGTGTCGAATAGAAAATAGTTTAAATAAGAAGGATTGTAAGAATTTAAGGAGGTTCTATAGTGAAACAGGAGATACTCGAGAAGTCGATCCAAATAGCTGGAAGAACAATGACGTTTCAAACCGGTAAAATTGGCAAACAAGCCGGTGGGGCCATATTCATACGTTATGGGGATACCGTTGTTTCGTCTTTTGCAACTTGCAGTGCCGAGCCTAGAGAAGGGATTGATTTCTTTCCTTTGACAGTAGAATTTGAGGAGCGTCTGTATGCGGCCGGCAAGATACCAGGAGGATTTATTAAACGTGAAGGCCGAGCCAGTGAAAAAGCAGTTCTCTCTGCTCGTCTGATTGATCGTCCAATTAGGCCGCTTTTCCCTGAAGGATTCCGAAATGACGTTCAAGTAGTAAATATTGTTTTGTCTGTTGACCAGGATTGTGCCTCGGATATTATAGCTATTAATGCTTCGTCTGCAGCACTTACCATATCGGAAATACCCTTCGATGGACCAATAGCTGCAGTTACTGTTGGTTTGGTTGATAATGAATTCATAATAAACCCAACGGTGTCCCAGGCAGAAAACAGTATGCTTCATTTAACTATTGCCGGAACAAAAGATGCGGTTATGATGGTAGAAGCTGGAGCACAGGAAGTACCTGAGGATAAAATGCTTCAGGCTATTTTATTTGGACATGGCCAGATAAAGGATATATGCAAGTTTATTGAAGGATTTAGAACCGAAGCTTTGGAAAAAGGTTTAGCCAAACCCAAAAAGGAAGTTATGATTACAGCCGTACCGGGAAATATCTGTGAAGCAGTGAAAGCTTACGCTTATAATAAACTTGAAGCTGCAGTCAGGGTTGAAGAAAAGAAAGCTCGTGAAGCCGCAATAGATTCTGTTAAAGAGGAAACCTTAACCCATTTTGAAGAACTGTTCCCAGATGATCTTAAGACAATAAATAATATTCTTGAAGATATTGTACATCTGATAGTTCGCAGATTAATAACTGTGGAACGTATCAGGCCGGATGGACGTGCCCTGGACGAAATAAGGCCCTTGAGTATTGAAGTGGGAATCCTTCCCCGGACACATGGTTCAGGCCTGTTTACCCGAGGCCAAACCCAGGTTTTAACGGTAACTACTTTAGGTGCCGTTGGAGATGAACAGATCCTGGACGGGCTCGGTTTGGAAGAATCCAAACGTTATATGCACCATTATAATTTTCCGCCGTTTAGCGTGGGCGAAACAAGGCCAATCCGTGGCCCGGGCCGCCGGGAAATCGGACATGGGGCATTGGTAGAACGTGCTTTGCTGCCAATGATACCTGAAGAAATTAATTTTCCTTATACGATCCGTTTAGTTTCTGAAGTTCTGGAATCTAATGGTTCAAGCTCTATGGCCTCTGTTTGCGGGAGTACTCTTTCTTTGATGGATGCCGGTGTTCCGATTAAGGCTCCTGTTGCTGGGATTGCTATGGGTTTGATAAAAGAAGATGATCAGTTTGCTATCCTGACTGATATACAAGGGATGGAAGACCATTTCGGTGATATGGATTTCAAAGTTGCAGGAACCTGTCAAGGGATTACTGCACTCCAAATGGATATTAAGATTAAAGGAGTTTCAGAAGAGGTACTAAGTAAAGCACTTGAACAGGCCCGGGCCGGAAGAATCTTTATACTTGATAAAATGTTGGCTATTATTCCCGAATCACGGGAAAGTCTTTCTATATTTGCGCCACGGATTATTACGGCAAATATTCATCCGGAAAAAATCAGAGATGTCATTGGACCCGGCGGCAAAACTATCAAAAAAATAATTGATGAAACCGGAGTTAAAATTGACATTGAAGATGACGGGCGGGTTTTTATTTCTGCAGTTGATGGAGAAGCAGGAGAAAAAGCTCTGAAGATAATTAATTTGCTGACCCAGGATGTTGTTATAGGTCAAATATATAAAGGTAAAGTTATGCGTACAATGGATTTTGGAGCTTTTGTCCAGGTTATTCCCGGTGTATTAGGCACCAGCGGCAAAGAAGGGCTGGTTCATATCTCACAATTAGCCCACGAAAGGGTTGATAAAGTTGAAGATGTTGTTAAGGTGGGAGATGAAATATTAGTTAAAGCTACTGCGATAGACCGGCAAGGACGGTTGAATCTCTCCCGCAAGGATGCTATATCAAATCCAAAAGCAGAGACAAGGAAAAAGGGATAGATCATTATTACCCGTTCGCATATGTACTGCCTTTGCTGCTCGTTTGACTATAAGGCTATACACTAAAACCTTTGGGCAGGACATTTAGGACATTAATGTTTGCAACTTTTAATGCCGTCCTTGTTAGTCTTTACCTTCTTCCTGATGCATAAATCTAAAGGGAGAGGGGGAGGGCAGATGTTCATCCGCAGCCGGACTTTAAAGTTAGGGGCATTTATCAGTTTAGTCATCTTATCGCTTGGTTGTTTTCTAATTGTTAAATATCTATTTGGGGCCGTAAATCCTGCAACTAAACCAATTGAACAAATTAATACTTCACAAAAGGTTATGGCTTTAACGATTAATGTTGATTGGGGAGAGGAATGTATTCCCGGAATTTTACAGGAACTGGACAAAGGCAAAGTCAAAGCTACTTTTTTTATAACAGGACGTTGGGCTAAAAACCATCCTGATTTAGTAAAGATTATTGCAGAAGCTGGACACCAGCTCGAAAATCATGGTTATTCTCATCCTCATCCGGACAGTCTTTCAGTAAAGGCTAACAAGGAAGAAATAAAGAAGACAGAGGATATGATCTATAATATCATTGGCAGGAAAACATTCTGTTATGCTCCTCCTTATGGTGAAAAAGGGATGACAGGTCTTAAAGCAGCTGAGGAACTGGGTTATGCCACGATTCTTTGGACTTTGGATACTGTAGACTGGCGGCCAGGCAGTACTCCGGAGATCATAGCTAAAAGAATTCTTGATCCTGAGAGGAAAACCGGTATAAAACCTGATAAATGTGGAGCAATAGTTTTGATGCATCCTAAAGAAAATACTCTTAAAGCCTTGCCGATAATTCTAACTCAATTGGCTCAGGAAGGTTATAGCCTGAAAACTATTAACGAACTGATAACATTGGAGAATACAGGAGATACTACCACTCAAAGATAAAAATGAGGTGGTAAAATGGTTAAGCAAAAGTGGACGCAAACTTGGTGCTGCGTCTTTCTTTTAATCTTAAGCATATTTGTTCCGGTTAACAAAGCTGAGGGTAATACTTTGCCGAAAATCAGTGCGAAGTCAGCAGTACTAATGGACGTGCTTACGGGAGATGTGTTGTTTGACAAGGGAGCTTACAAAAGGAACCCACCGGCCAGTACAACCAAAATAATGACAGCAATTTTGGGTTTAGAGTTAGGCCGCCCTGATGAAATTGTGATCGTAAGTCCTAAAGCGGCCGCAGTTGGTGAATCAACAATATACCTTGATCCCGGAGAGAGCCTTACTCTCTATGAATTAATGACAGGCGCCTTGATACGTTCCGGTAATGATGCTTGTGTAGCTATTGCAGAACATATTGCCGGAAGTGAGCAGCAATTTGTAAATTTGATGAACAGAAAAGCCCTTGCATTAGGGGCTAAGAACACACATTTTACGAATACAAACGGATTGCCTGATAAGAACCATTATTCAACTGCTTATGATTTAGCTTTAATGGCAAGTTACGGTTTGCAGATTCCTGCTTTTGCTTCGATTACCAGCCTAAAGGAAACAAATATTCATTTTTTAAAACCTGATTTTTTTATGAATCTTCGAAATACTAATAAACTCCTCTGGAATTATCCTTTTGCAGATGGAGTTAAAACCGGTACGACCAATGCAGCAGGCAAGTGTCTGGTTGCTTCGGCTACAAAAGAAGGCAGACAGTTGGTGGCAACGGTCTTAAATGCTCCTGATCGGTTTGGTGATGCTCAAAAATTATTGGAATGGGGATTTGCGAATACCGAAATTATTAATATCGCCGGAGCCGGTGATGTAGTAGCAGAATTTCCTTTGCAGAATTCGCCTCCCGTCAAGGCCTTTATAAATTGCCCGTTAAAGATCAGCATTCAAAAAAGCAGTAGAGATAACATTGAAACCCGCATATTATGGGAAAGGGATCAGAGTTTACCGATAAAGGCCGGAGAAAAATTAGGCAGCTATCAAATTTGGTTTGCCGATCGGAAGATCATGTCTATCCCTTTGTTAAGTGAACAGGAAGTAAAAGATCGGAAAATCTGCTTGCCTTTTATTAACAGGAGGGATTAAATGACTGATGCCGGAATAATAATTATTTGATTGTACCTGCAATAAACTTATTACATCTCGATAATAATAAATCTTTTTGCGTGAATCATTAAAATATATTGTAAGGGAGAGTGGAAGTGTTTGTATCATAAAACGGTTTTGCCCAACGGAGTCAGGATTGTTACCGAAGAAATTGAACATGTCCGTTCCATTGCCGTTGGCTTATGGGTCGGAGCGGGTTCCAGGGATGAAAGTAAGGGATATGAAGGAATATCTCATTTCATAGAACATATGTTTTTTAAAGGTACTGCCCAACGGACAGCACGCCAGTTAGCAGAAGCAATGGAAGCGGTTGGCGGACAATTAAATGCTTTTACAACCAAGGAGTATACCTGTTATTATGTTAAAGTATTAGATGAAGACCTTGATTTGGCAATAGATGTCTTAAGTGATATGTTCTTTCATTCTCTTTTTAACGAAATGGAGATTGAGAAAGAAAAGAAGGTTGTTATCGAAGAGATAAAAATGTATGAAGATTCTCCTGATGAGCTGATCCACGATATTTTTTCGGAATACGTATGGAATGACCATCCTTTAGGAAGGCCTATTCTTGGAACAGTAGACAGTATTCGTTCTCTTAACCGTGAAAAGATTTTACATTATATGGAGCATCATTATGCACCGGATAATTTAGTGATTGCTATTGTGGGAAAGATAAATAATGATCAGGTGGTCCAAAAACTTACTCCAATATTTAAGGATTTTAAGCGTGGGCAGCGTCGTATTTTAGAAGGAACACCCGTCGGCCAGGCAATTGAACGCTATGTGATCAAGGAAACTGAGCAAATGAACATTATTATAGGGGTTCCTGGCCTTGGACAAAATGATACGGATATATATCCCCTGCACGTTATTAATAATATTCTTGGTGGGGGTTTGAGTTCACGTCTTTTTCAGGAAATCAGGGAACAACGGGGTTTGGCCTATTCAATATACTCCTATCATTCCACTTATGTGGATGCAGGACTTTTTGCCATCTATGCGGGAATCAGTCCGGAGAACACCCGGGAGGTGCTCGACTGCATATTGAGAGAAATCGGAAAGCTCAAGATAGCAGGAATTACTGCTCAGGAACTGGAACGCACAAAGGCCCAGATTAAGGGCGGTTTGTATTTAGGTTTGGAATCAGTAGGCAGTCGGATGAGCCGTCTTGGAAAAACAGAATTATTATATAATAAAGTACTGACACCCGAAGAGGTTATTCAAAAATTGGAGAAGGTTACCTTGGAAGATGTCCGGCGGGTAATTAACAGGCTTTGGCAAGAGGATAAAATCAGCTTAACGATGCTGGGGCCAGGTGGCCACGAAGTCAAAATTGCCGAGTTATTAAATGATGTGAACTATTAGCGTGCTTAACGCTTTTACGTCTTCGTTCATTAACGTAAATTCCGCTGTATCTCACCAAGCTATATCGATTTACGGGTCTGGTATAGGAATAAGGTATCAGAATTGATATGAATAGAAAGAGGCAGGATAACTGTCTTCTTTTTGCATATACAGGAGGGAAATTAATTTGAAGAAAATTAAAGTTAAACTAAAAAATATTTCCGGAACAGATCAAATCACCGTACCCAGATACGAGACTCCGGGTTCTGCGGGAATTGATTTGCGTGCCAATCTTGAACGCGAAATTGTAGTCCTTCCCGGTAATACTGCTAAAGTCCCTACGGGATGGGCAATGCAATTGCCAGATAGTAAGGCTGTAGCCCTGCTTTTTGCCCGAAGTGGTTTAGCCGCCCAATATGGAGTTGCTTTAACAAATGGTGTGGGGGTAATTGATTCTGATTACCGAGGAGAAATACAGGTTTTGGTTTCTAATAACGGTCAGGAAGCATTTACTATACGACATGGTGACCGAATTGCTCAAATGCTATTTTTACCTGTCCTGACTGCAGAATTCGAAGTGGCAGAGAAAATAGATGATACTCAGCGTGGAGAAGGAGGGTTTGGGTCAACAGGAATAAGTAATTAAATGCTATTTCCCTCATATAATTACACGGGGAGGGAAGTTGTCAATGCAACCAATTATTTTAGTGATATTGGCACTGGGAATTTGGGCTTCTGTCCTGGAGAGAAAGTCTTTGATGATGTGGAGGTCAAAACCGGTTTTCGAAAACTCAAGCCCTTTCGCATCTGCACTTGCCCAATTAGTCGGAACTGCAGGAGGTATCTATCTATCATTGGAATTATTGTTTTCCTTTTTAAAGATTCCGGATATGTGGTGGAATAGTTCTGAGTTCGCTATTGAACCTTTAGCAGTTATTTCCTTGGCAATAGCTATATTCCAGCCTTATTTTTTAAAGATTATTATAACACTTCGAAAAAATCGATAATTTCCCGGGATACAGGAGGGGGGATAATAAGTGTTTTTAAGTGATCTGGGGGGTAAGGAAATCATTAATTTGTTTGATGGAGCCAAGTTAGGTTTAATAGGGGACGCTGACTTGGCAATTTCAGCAAAAGGGGAGATTGAAGCCATTATTCTGATGTCCCGACCAGGTTTTTCCGGATTTTTCAGCGGAATGGCAGAACGTAATCGGGATAATGATCTTTTGTATATTCCCTGGCAGGCAATTAAAAAAATTGGTTCAGAAGTAGTAATTGTTGATTTGCATAACAGATCCGAAAAAACACGAAAATATATTTGACATAAGTTTAACATTTACATAAAATAGATTAGAAAAGCTATAACCCCGAATTGCTACAGGCAGCGGGGTTTTTAGCATATGATCTCGGGAGGAGTTTTTAGTTGAGGAAAATTCGTGTTTTTGTCGCAGGTGCAATAGGAAAAATGGGTCAGGAAGTTATAAGGACTATTTTAGCCCAGGATGATTTGGTTTTGGTAGGAGCAGCTGATACCAGAGGACAAGGCCAGGATGTTGGCTATCTGATAGGATCATCCCGAATTGGTATTGATATTTCAGGTCTGCTTGATCTGGAAATTTTGAATTCTTCCAAAGCGGATATCCTGGTTGATTTCACCAACCCTCAATCTGTTTTGAAAAATGCCAAGCTTGCTATTCAGGCCGGGGTTGTTCCAGTTATAGGGACCTCAGGGCTGGACGATACCGATATTTCTGAAATTCAGGATTTAGTGAAACAAGAAGGTGTGGGGGCCTTTGTAGCGTCCAATTTTTCGATTGGAGCGATTTTAATGATGCGATATGCCAGAGAAGCAGCCAAGTATCTCCCCCATATTGAAATAATTGAACTTCATCATGACCAAAAGCTTGATGCGCCTTCTGGTACGGCACTTAAAACAGTAGAATGCATTTCCCAAGTACGCGAGCCAATGGTTCAGGGGCACCCGAATGAATTCGAAAAGCTTACCGGTGCGCGTGGGGCCGATTTGGGAGGTATACATATCCATTCGGTTAGACTTCCGGGTTTAATTGCTCACCAGGAAATAATTTTTGGAGGTTTGGGACAGGCATTAACGATCAGACATGATGTCTTTACCCGGGAAACATACATGCCCGGAGTAGTCCTGGCCATTCGCAAGGCTTTTAATTTAACAAGTTTGGTTATAGGATTGGAGAATTTCCTGGATTAAGCAATTTGTGTAGGAACCGCAACCCTTTAGGCCTCATATACTGGATAGTAGTCAATAGGACACTTTCTTGAAGGGGGCTTAAAGATGAGTGCGGGTTTGAAAGGAATTCGCCTGGCTGTAGTTGGAGGAGATGATCGTGAACTTTATCTCATTCCTGAACTGCAAAAACAGGGAGCCTACATAGTCGGAGTCGGATATGAGAAAGCACCTCCCCTTCCAGGTGTGACACTAATTTCTTCACTCTTGGAAGCTGTCAACGAAGTTGACGTGTTGCTTTTTCCAATGTTTGGAACCGACGAACGTGGGAATGTTAAGGGAAAGTATGCGGATTTGCCAATTATTTTGAATAAAGATGTTATTCAGGCTATCCCAACACGGGTTCCGCTTTTTATAGGGTGGGCCTGGCCGGCCTTAAAATCAATTGCTGAAATGAAGGGCATTCGTATAGTGGAGACCGCTCTTTTAAACGAGGTAGCTATTCTAAATTCCATACCCTCTGCCGAAGGGGTCATTCAAATGGCTATGGAATTGACACTTATTACAATTCATGGCAGTCAATGTATGGTATTGGGTCTTGGTCGTACCGGCTGGACTATAGCTCATATGCTCAAGGGTATAGGTGCTAATGTCACAGGTGTCGCACGCAAGGCCCCGGATTTGGCACGTGCTGTTGAAATGGGCTTGAAAGCAGTTCATTTTTCTGAGCTTGAAGAGGAAATAGGCAGTGCGGAAATTATTTTCAACACTGTTCCTTACCCTATCCTGGACAGAGTGATATTAGAAAAGGTTGCCCGTGATGCGGTTATTATTGATTTGGCCTCCATTCCAGGAGGAACTGATTTTGAGTATGCTCAAATGTTGGGTATTAAAGCAAAATTAGCTCCTGGTCTTCCCGGTATAGTTGCTCCCAAAACAACAGGCAAAATTCTTGCCCAGGTATATCCGCAACTCATTCTTCGTCAGCTTACCACAATTAACACTTCAATTGATTCCTGAAGTGGAGGTGCGAAGAGAATGCAATTAAATGAGTTGAAAATTGGTTTTGCTTTAACCGGGTCACATTGTACTTTACGGGAAGTAACTTTGGTAATGCAAGGATTAGTAGATGAAGGAGTAGATGTAACTCCAATAATATCCTATTCAGTTGATACTATGGATACACGGTTTGGGAAATCCGCAGAGTGGAAAAGCTGTTTACAGGAGATTACCAGGAAAAAGTCGATTCATACTATTACTGAGGCTGAATCAGTAGGACCTCAGAAATTGTTTGATTGTATGGTCATAGCTCCTTGTACTGGAAATACAATAGCCAAATTGGCGAATGGGATTACAGATACTCCTGTCCTTATGGCGGCAAAGGCACATTTGCGGAATCAAAGGCCCTTGGTTATAGCAATCTCTACCAACGACGGCTTAGGTTTTAACGCCCGAAATATTGGTACATTGCTGATTACTAAAAATGTCTACCTTGTTCCGTTCGGACAGGATAATCCGGAAAACAAAGCCAATTCCCTGGTGGCACATATGGATAAGGTTCCTGAGACAATTCTTATGGCCTGTGAAGGTCAACAAATTCAGCCTGTATTAATGGATTACAAATAATGGATCACAAATAATATTGTATTATAGTTGCACTTATGCGCATGAAAATTTATACTTTAAGAGATTAGCAAAAATAGATTCCTAAAAACTTCAGGTGCCTGTCGCTTGTGGCAAGGCACCTTCATTGCAGGCAATATGCTCAAGCAATATATTTAGTAATAACTAAGGGGGAAAACATATGGCAAATGTTGCAATCGTTGGTGCTACCGGTGCAGTTGGTCAAGAGTTTCTTAAGATTTTAGCTGAACGGAATTTTCCGATTAATGAGCTTCGGCTTTTAGCTACACAACGTTCTGCCGGAAAAAAAATAACCTGGCAAGGCCGGGAGATTGAAGTACAAGAAACAACAAATAACAGTTTCAAGGGAATTGATATTGCCCTTTTTGCCGGTGGATCCGCCAGTACCGGGTATGCCAAGGCAGCGGTTGAAAGCGGTGCAGTAGTAATTGATAACAGCAGTGCCTTTCGTATGGATCCTGATGTTCCGCTTGTGGTTCCCGAAGTAAATCCTGAGGATGTTAAATGGCATAAAGGGATTATAGCAAATCCCAATTGTTCGACAACTATTATGGTTGTTGCCCTCAAACCTATTTTCGATCTTGCCGGGATTAAGCGAGTTGTTGTTTCTACCTATCAGGCTGTTTCCGGAGCAGGCAGAGAAGGAATTGAGGAACTGGAAACTCAGATCAGGGCTTGGACCAAAGGGGAAGAACTGAAAAACCAGGTATTTCCCTATCAAATTGCTTTTAACCTCGTGCCTAGAATTGATGTTTTCGCAGAGGGAGATTATACAAAAGAAGAATGGAAAATGGTTAAAGAAACTCAAAAGATTTTCCATATTCCCGAGATGGCAGTAACAGCAACTACTGTCAGGGTACCTGTTATCCGCAGTCATTCCGAATCTGTCAATGTCGAAACCGAGCGTAAAGTGAGCATTCCGGAAATCCGGGAGGCACTGAGCAAAGCTTCCGGCATCATTGTTGTTGATGATCCTTCCAAAGACCTTTACCCGATGCCCTTATTTGCTGCAGAAACCGACGATGTTTATGTTGGCAGGATCAGGGAAGACTTTTCAATTGAAAAAGGTATTAATTTTTGGGTGGTTGGAGATCAGATCCGTAAAGGAGCGGCAACTAATGCTGTGCAAATTGCTGAGTTGATTTTATAAAGATTAACCATTATTGCAAGTTGAATACTATTGTGCGTTCGCATGCGTTGCATTTGCTATTCACTATACCTGTGATCATTCGCGCAAATTCTGCTAATTGCTCTCTTGGCAATAGTAATTCATCTTTGTACGAGAAGATATATTATATGTTAACTTGTAAATATCTTTAAAGGAGAGGGTAAGGGAGTGCGTATATTAGTTCAGAAATTTGGCGGCACATCAATGGCCACGACCGAACGCAGAGTTCAGGTAGCTGCAAAGGTTTCAGAAGCAGTTACCGAGGGATATATGCCGGTTGTTGTTGTTTCGGCTATAGGTCGTACAGGTGATCCGTATGCTACTGATACTTTCTTAAACATGGTAAAGGGAATCTATCCTGAACTTCCCAAACGTGAACTGGATTTGTTGATGAGCTGTGGGGAAGTTATTTCCGGTGTTGTACTGGCCAGTACTTTACAAAGTCTGGGTTTTGAAGCGGCATTGCTGACCGGGGGCCAGGCGGGTATTATCACAAATAATAATTATGGCGATGCTCGGATTGTGCGTGTTGAACCAAAGGTTATACTTGAATATCTTGAGAATGGCAATATTGTTATAGTTACCGGATTCCAGGGAGTTACCGAAGATGGTGATGTTACAACTTTGGGACGGGGAGGAAGCGATACGACGGCCGCGACACTTGGCGTTGCCCTCAATGCTGAAGCCATTGATATTTTTACTGACGTAGATGGAATAATGACTGCCGACCCAAGGATTGTAGAAGATGCACAAATACTTAATGTTATGACATATAATGAGATTTGTCAATTAGCTCATCAAGGGGCTAAAGTAATGCATCCCAGAGCAGTAGAAATTGCTATGCAACGGAATATTCCTATCCGTATTAAGTCAACATTTTCTGATGCACCGGGGACTTTGGTAACCAACGTGCAGCCTGAAATGAGCGTCGGGACAGATTTTATCGGCGAACGTTTAATTACCGGGATTGCCCACACGCCCAATGTAACGCAAATTGGCATTGTTACTACAGATATGGATATACCTTCAGTTGATAAACAAATTTTTAAAGCTATGGCTTTGGCCGATATTAGTGTCGATTTTTTCAGTGTTCAACCGGAAAAGGTATTATTTACAGTAAGAGATGAAATTGCCGATAAAGCTATCAAAATATTGGAAAACATAGGATTTAGTCCTGAAGCAAATCGTAGTTGTGCCAAGGTATCTGTAGTTGGAATTGGTATTGCAGGGGTACCGGGTATTATGGCAGATTTAGTTGAAGCTTTAACCGAAGCCGGAGTGACTATTTTGCAATCTGCCGATTCTCATCTCACAATTTGGGTCTTGGTCAATAAAGAGAATATGATTCCTTCAGTACAAGCGCTGCATAAAAAGTTCCGCCTTGGAGCATAGTGTGAGGCAACCTTGAAATAAATGGAGGGGATGAGAGGAATGGGAATGGGTTTCGGAAGAATTTTAACCGCTATGGTTACCCCAATGAAAGAAAATTTGGAAGTTGATTATACAAGTGCCCGGAATCTTGCTAAATACTTAATCACACATGGTTCAGATGGGATTGTAGTTTGTGGTACAACAGGGGAGTCTCCGACATTAACTAATGAAGAAAAATTAAATATGTTCAGGGAAGTAAGAAATGCTGTTGGAACTTCGGGAACAGTTTTAGCGGGAGTAGGTTCGAATTCTACAACAGCAAGTGTGGACTTGGCTGTGCAAGCTGCCAAAACTGGTGTTGACGGAATAATGGCAGTAGTCCCTTATTATAACAAACCTTCCCAGGAGGGTATGTACCAACACTTTAAGGTTATTGCCGAGGCAGCAGCCTTGCCGGTTATGCTCTACAATGTTCCTCCGCGGACAATGGCTAATTTATTGCCCGATACTGTAAAAAAACTGTCTCAAATCCCCAATATCGTTTCTATTAAGGAAGCTGCAGGCTCCATGGACCAGGTCAGTGAGTTAAAGCGGATTCTGCCCTCTGATTTTGATATATACAGTGGCGATGATTCCTTAACATTGCCAATGCTTGCACTCGGTTGCAGTGGGGTTGTCAGTGTGGCTTCACATATAATTGGTGATAAAATGAAGAAGATGATTGATGCCTGGTTTAATGGTGACAGCAATACAGCCGGCCGTTTGCATCTTCAGTTGTATCCCTTTTTTAAAGGTATTTTTATCACGACCAATCCTGTTCCGATTAAAGCTGTAGTAAATATGATAGGTTTGAAAGCAGGCGGGGTTAGGTTACCTTTGATCAATGCAACTGAAGACGAAAGAAAATTCTTAGGCAAACTCCTTGATGATATCAGGGAAGAGTTGTTGGCTGCAACTACTTTAAACAATAAGGATCTTAACAAAATTTAGAAAATACTTATGTTTATTGGGAAATGATAAACAGGTCAAAAGCATGCAGGTTTGCAGCGTTTTTGGCTTATTTTTTTAGGTTGATTTTGTTGGATAAAATAATTAATCAATGATCGCAGGCATTTTAGCTTTTATTAGCAATATTTTGTACTGTGAATAGTAATGCAGCATTTTATGTAAGAAGTTAGCAGTTTTCTTGCTAACGGTTAACGATATCGGTTATAATATAGAATAATTGTTCTGTACGGATTTTTCTATAAATATTGCGAAATGCTAACGGACACCTTGGTCGCTGTGTTTCGTTTGGTATTTCGGTTTATTTTTGTGCCATTTTGGAACGAAACCACGGAATTTCTGTGCTAAAGATAAAATTTTTATATGGAGGTGGGTATATTTGCCCAAAGAACACAAAGTCCAGATTATCCCCCTGGGCGGATTGGGGGAAATTGGTAAAAATATGACCGTAATACGTTACGACAATCAAATGCTGCTGGTTGATGCAGGCCTCTCCTTCCCGGAGGATGAGATGCTTGGAATTGATATTGTTATTCCCGATTATTCGTATCTCCTGGAGAATAAAGATATCTTACTGGGAATCCTTGTTACCCATGGACATGAAGATCATATAGGCTGCTTACCTTATTTACTTAAAGACCTGGATGTTCCGATTTTTGCTACACGTTTAACATTAGGAATCCTTCAATCGAAATTAAAGGAAAGTAATCTCAGTAATATCAAGGCAAATGTTATTCATCCCAGGGATGTTATTAAATTAGGGGTATTCAGGGTTGAATTTATAAGGGTAAATCATAGTATCCCGGATGCTGTTGGTTTAGCGATCCATACCCCTTTAGGCTGTATAGTTCATACAGGGGATTTTAAATTGGATCATACACCTGTCAGTGGGGCCCCTCTTGATGTTCACAAATTTGCTGAGTTGGGAGAAAAGGGTGTCTTATGTTTAATGTCTGACAGTACAAATGTTGAAAGGGCCGGATTTACCAAGTCGGAAAGCCTGGTCGGAGAAATGTTTGATAATGCTTTTCGTGAGGCGCAGGACCGAATTATTTTGGCTACCTTTGCCTCTAATGTACACAGAATCCAGCAGGCAATTTCAGCTGCAGTTAAAACAAATCGCAAGGTAGCAGTGGTCGGCAGAAGCATGGTTAACGTAGTTGCCATTACTTCTGAATTGGGTGATCTGGATATTCCTGAAGGTACGTTGGTTGATGTCGATGAAATAGTTAATCTGCCGGGCAATCAGGCTTGTATCCTTACTACCGGAAGTCAGGGAGAACCGATGTCCGCCCTTACCAGAATGTCAACGAATGATCATCGCCGGGTGGAAATCCAACTCGGTGATACTGTGATAATATCTGCCAGTCCTATTCCCGGTAATGAAAAATCAGTATCGAGGACAATCGATCGTTTATTTAAACAAGGTGCTCATGTTATCTATGAATCAGTATCAGGTATGCATGTTTCCGGACATGCCAGTCAGGAAGAACTCAAGTTGATGATCAATATGGTACGTCCCAAGTATTTTATTCCTGTCCATGGAGAATATCGCATGCTTATTAAACACGCTGAATTAGCAGAACAACTGGGAATTTCCAGACAAAATATCTTTGTGGCTAAAAATGGGGATATTATTGAATTTACACGTCATGGAGCAGCTTTAGCCGGAAAAGTAACGGCAGGAAAAATAATGATTGATGGTCTGGGTGTTGGAGATGTCGGCAATATTGTCTTACGGGATCGCAAACAATTATCACAGGATGGTATTTTAATTATTGTCATGACTTTAAAACGCTCAACCGGTGAAATCGTAGCAGGCCCTGATATAGTTACCCGTGGTTTTGTATATGTAAGGGAATCAGAATCAATGTTGGATGATGCCAAAGAAAAAGTTTGCCTGACGATGGCTCGCTGCCGTGAAAATCGAATTACTGAATGGGCAGTACTAAAAAGCCAGATCAGGGATGTCCTTGGTAAACATTTTTACGAGAAGACCCGGAGAAGGCCAATGATCCTGCCAATCATTCAAGAAATCGAATAAGCAATAACCTTTTGCTGTTAACTTGAATTTCAGGTTAACAGCAAAAGGTTTATTTATTATTCTATATAGATTTTGGAAGGACCCACTCCCACTTGTAGAAGCGGGAGTCTTACGATTGGCTAAAAAGATTGCCCCAAATAAAAAAGTACTTGACTGATTAAAAAAATAGATGTAAGATAACAAACGTTGTCACTGTAAATTATATCGAACTGAATCAAGGATGAGCTCCAGTATTTAGCAGGTATAAACGCCAAAAAAATAAAATAATAGTTGACAACTATGCAAACAAAATGTTATTATAATATGGTATCGCGAACGAGGAAACAACTTATATGGTTTCAACAGGCAGCGATAATAGTGGCAAAAATCCGAGTGACTGATCTTTGAAAACTAAACAACAAGGAAAAGAAACCAATGGAAACTCGTCAGTAAGAATGAGATCAAAGAGAAGAGCTAATCAACATCTGTAAGAAGATTTAAGAAGATTAAAGAATT
>JAQVLN010000173.1 GCA_028704155.1 Desulfitobacteriaceae bacterium | reverse complement strand
TACGAGGAGAGTTAGGATGGATAAATTACTTTATGTTGGAGTTGGTGGTTTTATAGGTGCATCACTGAGATACTTGACTTCTTTATTATCTGTTAGAGTGTTTGGAGAAAATTTCCCATATGGGACGCTAGCTGTAAATGTTATTGGTTGTTTTCTCATTGGATTGATAATGGAGTTAAGTTTAACGGTATGGAATGTATCGGAAGAGTTGAGGGTTTTTTTAGTAATTGGAATTTTGGGAGGGTTGACTACTTTTTCAACGTTTGGATATGAAACGATTGAAATGTTTTCAAAGGGTAGAATGATAACTGGTTTATTAAATGTAGTTCTCAATGTTTTCTTATGTTTAGCAAGCGTTGGGTTAGGTAGGCTTGTGGTTCATATAAAATAAGCCGGAATAATTATTTCAACGAGTAAAGCTTCCTAAGAGAGTGGAAAACTTCACATAACAATACGTTCCTGCAAGGAGCGGATTAGCGGGCTCAGCGGGGGTAGGGTTTAGGGCGAGGCTGAAGCTTGCCTGCCACGTTATCTGAAATCACGTTTTGGAGGAAATAATGAACGTCAAATTAAGTAAATTTAAGCGAAAACATATTATAAGTATAATTTTATTCAGCCTAATATTAGGTTTCATTTTATATGTCCTTGCTCCATTCCCTAAAAAAGCGGGTACACCAGGAGAGTATCCACCTATTTACTACATAACAAAGATAAATAAGTTTGAACAACAACCGCCAAATCAATGTGCAGCATATACAACAGCGTATGTATTAAGAAGTTTTGGACAGGAAGTTACGGGGGAAGAGATATATAAAAGAATGTCATTCAAAATACCGATATCGGGATATATACTGCCAAAAGGAATTATTACATTTATGAAGACATATGGGCTTAAGTCTGAGATATATAAAGGTGACTTGTCAAACTTGAAAAGCAAGGTAGCCGAAGGGAATCCAGTTATTGTTTTAATTGGGAAGGGACTTTACTGGCAGCATTATATGACCTTGGTAGGTTATAATGATGATAAGAAAGAATTATATTTCTATGATTCAAAAAGGACTAAAGATGAGAATAATTCGATCGTGGGAAATCGATCCATGGCAGAAGAATACTTTATGGAATTATGGGAAAACGGCTTGCCAATATTTAATAGAGTTTATATTTCGGTATCAAAGTAAGGTTGCTTTACGTGACTTCAGATAACAATGCCTTCCCGCGAGGCGCGGATTAGCAAGTTCAGCGGGGTAGTTTTTGGGTGCGAGACCGAAGCGTGTGTGCAACACCTCTTCGTCCGGTGGCAAGTATCATCAGGAAAAAAAGGCTTCGCACATCCGGTTCAAGGACTTCGCAATCCCGCACTCGTTAGACGACAGATAGCAAATGGAGGTATATTGTAGTTTGCAAAAACAATATTTTATAAAGATAGTAAAGGGGGAAAGGTAAATACGAAAAAATATTTATTATCCGTGTTTATTGCGATTGTTTTGATATTTACGTTAAAAGTTCAAAATATAATTAATTTTGATTGATAATGAGGTGTTGTAATGTTTAAGGATTATAAAACAATTTGTATCGCTATAATTTGTTTTGTGATGTTGGGGACAGTAATCACAGGATGCCATCATACAGCTAACATCGATACTATTAGTAACGACGAACAAAAACAAGAGCCGTCTGAAGTACAGTTTGCCTTTTACCCCAGTGGTGCTGATTTTATTGAAAGCATCATCGATAAGCGTGGTAACGTGGAAATTACCGACGACATGCGTAAGAAGTTTAACTTGTTTGCTAGGGATTATCGTTGGTGTTACATGCCGGATATGAATGGCTATGAATCTTTTTTTGAGGCTAACGAATACGCCAAATCTTTTGGATATAATAACTTTGGTTTTGCCGTTTTTTATGTGCTGCACTATATGAAATGTCCTGAAAAGATGAGTGATGAAGTTATGCATAGTGCTATTCAAAGCCTGTTTGTTGCCAAGGATAGTTATAAAGACATGCCCCATCAGGTTTATCCGAGATTAGCAAATTATGAGAACGGCTATTATTCCTTATGGCCGGAAGGAATGCCCGACCATAACAGGAAGTTTTATTTGTTAACAAAACTGGATATTGTACCGCATGAAACCGATGGTGTTTATATCACAGTTCGCACTAAAGAATACTATTTTCATGATTCACTTTATGAGCCGGGAGAAAATGAAAAATGGCTGGCAGAGAAAGCGAAGGTGTTGGGAATTCCAGATATGCAAGCTGCTGAAGAATTGATTGCAAGTGGTAGGATGGAGGGAATTCAAGGGGATAGTGAATTTGAGACAACAATTTACATTAAATTCAGTGGGCAAAATCCAGACAGTTATGACCCACGATTTGTATCCAGCCGTAGTTACGATATTGAGTACGATGAACCATTTTTAGATAAAAAGTAGTTTGTTGTCAGGCCGGTTCTTCCTGGCAGCAGAAATAAATTGATATCAGGAGGCTATACGTATGAAGAACAAATGGTTAGCTGTTGCGGGTGTTGTCATGTTGCTCAGTGTTTTAGCAACTGTAGCTTTAGCCGGTAATCCTATGAAGTTAATTATTAACGGTCAGGAAATTAAGCCGGATGTACCACTGCAAATTATTAACGGCAGAACAATGGCTCCCGTCAGGTGGATCGCCGAAGCTTTGGGTGCAGATGTGAAGTGGGATGATCATGCTAATCTTGTTTTAATTGATAGCAAGACATCTCCCGTTTTTATTCCCAAACAACAGGTAGTCACACTTCTTCAAGAACAAGGAGAAAATAACGATTACTACCTTGAAGGTCTTTCCTTTGAGTTAGTGAATTTAGATGACGATGATGATTTGGAGATTGTAGCCCAAATTGACGGAGCAGTACACTTAGGTGAGTTCTTTATCTTTAAGAAAGATTTACAGGGTGATTATAAATTAATAACCGAACAAGGTTGGAAAGTGGAAAGATGCAATTTTAAAACCCCCCTAGAAATAGAGGGTAAAAAACTTTATGAGATTGTAACCC
>JAQVLN010000062.1 GCA_028704155.1 Desulfitobacteriaceae bacterium | reverse complement strand
GGATTAATGATCCTTGGCCGGCTTTTTTCTTCTTAATATATAGCGATTGTTACTGGTTGTTTGACCTATTAGTATTGGAAACATTTAATGCGGTAACCTTAATAACAAGGTTGCCGTATTTTTATAATCAGGATGTTTTTAATATAAATTAATGTTAAAATTTATAAACTTAGAATTGTCGGCTTTTGCTGTAATAAAGGGAGGTATGATTATGAACTTGGGAAAACAATATGTTCTATATTTGTTTAGATGGCAGTTGTCAAGTCCTATACTGGCCGGTGTTTTAATTTTGATGAGTAATCAGAATCAGTGGACGGCTACCATTGTAGCTAATCTCATCGGCGGCCTGGTTTTTTTCTGGATTGATAAATATATATTCAGGAATTCTATCAGATTTCCATTGTGGGAAGTACAAGAAGATATTAAATGTGTAGATTGCGGTCAATTGACAAGGGGGTATAGATTGGTTAAAACAAACAATTATGACAGGACACATGATAAGAGCCCGGAATTCAGGTGTGAAAGATGTTCACGTAATAAACTGCAAAGACTTAAAGATGAAGGAATTGAGATATAGCAATAATTAATTGTTGATATTAATATTTCTCCTGGCAAATGCTGCCCATGTTTATTTAACACAAAAAGGAGGTGGTCCATAGTCTGATTTTTTGGGCCATCTCCAATTTAAATTCTGCTTACCGGATAAGTTATTGATATTCCTTGGCAAGTTTTTCAAAGGCGGGCAGAGAATTAATAATTTGTTCTGTTTTAACGCAGTAAGCGATTCTTACAAAACCGGGACTTCCAAAGTCATCACCCGGTACCAATAAGAGCTCATACTTTTTGGCTTTCTCACAAAACTTATTGGCATCTGGTTCCATAGACTTCATAAATAAGTAGAAAGCCCCATCCGGTCTTATACAGTGAAAACCCAGTTTCGTCAGTCCTTCATATAAAAGATCCCTGTTCTTTCTGTAGATAGAAATATCTGTTGTTTCATTTATGCATTTTGCGATAATCTGCTGGAATAAACTTGGAGCACATACATAACCCAAGGCCCTGCCTGCACCGCAGATTGCTGCATAAGCATCTAATGAATTTTCCATCTTATTGGAAACAACGACATATCCAATTCTTTCTCCTGGTACTGAAAGAGCTTTACTGAAAGAATAACAGATAAATGTATTATCGTAATAATTAATTAAGTAGGGTACTTTAATGTTGCCGTATACGAGTTCCCGATAGGGTTCATCTGAAATCAAATAAATAGGATGCCCAAATTCAAGCGATTTTTTATTCATAACTGAGCAAAGTTTTTGGATTGTATCCTCGGTAAGGACAACTCCTGAGGGATTATTTGGGGAATTTACTATGACCGCTTTTGTTTTTACCGAGATAGCTTTTTCAAATTTTTGAATATCTACCTGAAAAGTATCTTGATCCGAGGCAACCGGGACTGTTTTGGCACCGGCCGCTTCAACCCAAATTTTATATTCCGGGAAAAATGGTGTAAATACTATAAACTCATCATCAGGCAACGCGATAGCATTAATACTGATTGTTAATGAGGCTGCTGCACCTACGGTTATATAGATATTATCTGCAGTTAACACTGTTCCAAACTTTTGGTTAATATTTTCTGAAATGATATTTCGGACGTTCAGGTCACCTTGAGCGGACGTATAGCCATGAAGCAGTACAGGATCTTCATTCTTTATACATTTGACTATTGATTCATTGATACATGAGGGTGCCGGAACGTTAGGATTACCCAGGCTGAAGTCATAAATATTTTCTCTCCCGATCTCATTAGAGCGTTTTTTTGCATACTCAAATATTTCTCTAATAACAGACCTTTTTTTTCCAAGCATTATCATCTTTTCCGAAATCATGTAATTCCCCCAAATATATTATTTGAATATTCTACATCTTAGGTTTCAATTCATCCTATATTATATCATGAAATATATAAATTACCTTCAGAAGGTAGATGTTGTTGTACTTTATTGGGAAAACTTATCAAGCTGTAATTTATGTTTTTAATATAAATTACAGGTACTTGACGGGAAGCAGTGTTTTCAGGTATTATGGAATAAATTCCAAAAAATATTCAGTTAAATGAGATTATTGGTAGCGTGCATTGCAATCAGTGAGGGCAATGCTGAAATTAAAAAGGTTACTTGGGAGTGGCCTTTTTTCATTATTGTAAAGACAATAAACCGTGCGAAAAGGAAGAGTATAAGTATTTAAAGGAGGAAGGGGATTATGAAAAAGGCAATCGTGAACAATGTTTTTTGGCTTGGTAAAGTTGACTGGGAACTTAAGAAATTCCATGGGGATGAATTAACAACTAATCATGGCTCAACTTATAATTCGTATTTGATCTGTGAAGAAAAAAATGTTCTTATAGATACTGTGTGGATGCCTTTTGCTGGTGAATATGTTGACAATTTAGCTAAAGAGATCGATTTAAATCAAATAGATATTATCATTGCAAATCATGGAGAAGTTGATCATAGTGGAGCCCTTCCGATTTTAATGAAGTATATTCCCGATACACCTATCTATTGTACCGCAAATGCTGTCCAATCGTTAAAAGGCCAATATCATCAGGATTGGAATTTTCAAATAGTTAAAACAGGGGATAAACTTGAAATCGGCAATGGAAAAGAGCTTATTTTTGTTGAAATGCCGATGCTCCATTGGCCGGATAGTATGGCAACTTATTTGACAAAGGATAATATACTGTTTAGCAACGATGCTTTTGGGCAGCATTATGCAACCGATAAATTATTCAATAACTTGGTGGATCAATGTGATTTATTTAAAGAGGCAATGAAATATTATGCAAATATTTTAAATCCGTTTAGCCAGATCTTAAGGAAGAAACTGGAGGAAGTCATTTCTTTGGGGCTTGCAATTGATATTATCGCGACAAGCCATGGTGTTATTTGGAAAGATAATCCGATGCAAATTGTAGAAAAATATTCGCAATGGGCTGATAATTATCAAGAAAATCAGATCATAGTAATTTACGGAACAATGTGGAATGGTACAAAGATAATTGCCGAGAAAATTTCTGAGGGTATTGAACTTATTGATCCTGATGCCGAGGTTAAGGTGTTTAATCTGACAAAAAGTGACCAGAATGATTTGATTACAGAAGTTTTTAAATCAAAGGCAATAGTAATAGGTTCACCGACAATTAACAATAATCTTTTGAGTTCGGTAGCAGGGTTTATTCATTTGCTGAAAGAACTGAAATTTAAAAATAAAAAAGCTGCTGTCTTTGGCTGTTATGGTTGGAGTGGTGAATCAACAAAACTACTTAACGAATTATTAGGAAATGCTGGCTTTGAAATAATTGATGAGGGTTTTAGAAATCGCTGGAATCCAAATGAAGGGCAGCAGTCAGAAGCTATAGAGTATGGTAAGAAAATTGCGAACATCTGGAAAGAGGCAACGATAATTTAGTAAAATTCTAAAATAAGGAAGCGTGGTTGTGATGACAAATATCAGCAGAATTGCGGTACTGACAAGTGGCGGGGATGCGCCCGGGATGAATGCAGCGATACGGGCAGTCGTACGGAAAGGGATATTTCATAACCTTAAAGTATTTGGTATCAGCCGCGGTTATGAAGGCTTGCTCAATGGAGAAATCAAGGAAATGAAAGTTGGTTCTGTTGCTGATATTGTACATCGTGGCGGTACTATCCTGCGGACAGCACGTTGTGTTGAATTAAAGACTCCGGAAGGACAGCGTCTTGCTGCCCGACAATTAAAAACAAATAAAATTGATGCTTTAGTGGTAATCGGTGGTGATGGTTCTTTTCGCGGTGCCCAGGCTCTTGCTGCTCAGGGAATCAGGGTCATAGGAATACCTGCTACAATTGATAATGATATTCTGGGCACAGATACAACAATCGGTTTTGATACTGCTGTCAATACTGTAGTTGAGGCTGTCAGCAAGATTCGTGATACGGCAACTTCACATGAACGGACATTCGTTATTGAGGTAATGGGAAGGGGATGTGGCAACATTGCCTTACAGGCAGGAATAGCCTGTGGTGCCGAATCGATCGTAATACCGGAAATCACCTTTGAAATGGAGGAGATTGTTGCTAAACTTAAACGTGGATACCAGCGCGGAAAAAATCACAGCATCATTATTGTTTCTGAAGGAGCAGCTAATGGATATCAAATTGGCAGAGATATTTACAACAGCTCCGGCCTGGATACAAAGGTTACTATTTTAGGGCATATCCAAAGAGGCGGAAGCCCTTCTGCCATTGATACTTTGATGGCTTCAGCAATGGGAGGCAAAGCTGTCGAGTTGATTTTGGCTGGTGAAAATGAGTTGATGACAGCCTGTATAAACCAAAAATTTAAGGGTGTCCCTTTGGAGGCTATTGAAGGTCCTAAGCGTCGTTTAAATATGGAATTGTATGAATTGGCCGGACAACTGTCTATTTAGAGCTAGCTTAGGCCAACTAACTTCTGAAAAACAAGAACAGATTATCTCTTTTTCGGATAATACGATTTTTGCTCTTCCAGGATATAGGATGTTATATTTTACTTACTGTATCCTGGAAGAGCTTTAGTTATTTTCTTTTCGCATCAGGATTAGATAAATTATAAAAAAATAGTTATATAACGAAATTTTCCGCAGGAATATTGTGGCAAGTGCAGAAGAGTATTTGAAAAGCATAAATATAAGGAGAGTAAAAGTGTGAAAAGTAACAAAATAATTATAACTGTAATCGTCTGTTTTAGTTTTATCATTGGCAGTACGGATTTTGTTGACGCGTCTTCTTCAACCAGGTTTTTCGGACAAACAAGGTATGAAACTTCCAGGTCCATAGCAGAGTACTATAATCCAGGGAGCATCAAAAATGTGGTTCTTTCTACAGGAAATGGTTTTGCTGATGCGTTATCGGCCTGTGTCTTAGCCCATCAAAAAGAAGCACCTATTCTGTTGACTGATGCCACTGTTGAAGGCTCACAGGAGGCTATAAGTTATATCTCCCAACACCTTGATTTAACCGGAACAGTTTATTTAATTGGTGGCCTCGGAGCTATAAACGAAGAATTTGAAACCAAATTAATTAGCCTGGGCTTTAAAAATATTGTCAGATTTGCGGGCGGTGATAGATACGATACATCAAATCAATTGGCCCGGTCACTTGAGAATACTATCTCAACTGTCGTAATCTCATCCGGGGAAACATACCCTGATGCTTTAGGAATTGCCGGTTTCGCTGCCAATAAAGGCTGGCCAATTCTCTTAACACCATCAAACAGATTACCACAGGAAATGAAGGATTATCTGTCAGAAAAAAATCCGGCAAAAATATATATTACCGGAGGAACAGGGGTAATAAGTGAGAACATCAGGAATGAAATTAAGAGTTTGCTGCCTCTTGCAAGCATAGAGCGCTTGGCCGGACAAGACCGATTTGAAACAAATACTGCTATTGTACAAGCCTTTAACCCTAAGCCGTCAACACTATATTTTGCCACCGGCTATGGATTTGCAGATGCTTTAACAGGAAGTGTTTTAGCGGCCAGAAATGGTGATCCAATGATATTTATTGATCCTTCCCTGGCAACGCTCCCCAAATCAGCAGCAAATTACTTCGCAAAGCTTTATATCAACAGGTTAGATCCGAATTTGGTTATTTTTGGGGGCAATGGAGTTGTACCTGATGAGTTAATTACAAATTCGAAGGACATAATTACAGGAATAGTCAGCGAAACCAGCATATATTCTATAGCTGATATTAATGCAACTGTTACTCGAAATAATAGCTATACCTTACCTGCAACTGTACAGGCCAGGCTTTACAACAGTGATCTCATTAATGTTCCTATCAGGTGGAATGCTGCTTCTGTTGATACCAGCAAGGCAGGGTCTGGAGCATATACCGGTGTTGTAGAAGGATATAGTAAAGCAGTAAACCTCTATCTAAAAGTCATCCAGGAACCTGTTTCTCAATATTCTACTCGTTTTAACTCCTCCATGACCAATCGTACACATAATGTCAAACTTGCTGCCAAGACTCTTGATGGAATAGTATTGGCACCTGGTGTACGATTCTCTTTTAATGGAAGTGTCGGAAATAGAACTGTTGAGGCCGGCTATTTAGAGGCTCCGATTATTTCGGGAGATGCTTTTGTTCCGGGAATAGGAGGAGGGGTCTGCCAAGTCTCCACCACTCTTTATAATGCCGCACTTCTTGCCCATTTAGAAATTCTTGAAAGACATCCTCATTCTATGCCGGTAAATTATGTTCCTGCCGGTAAGGATGCAACAGTAAGCTATCCAACTCTGGATCTGAAATTTAGAAACAGCTTAAAAACCTACCTTGCAATTCGTAGTCTTGTGGAAGGCAATACATTAACCATAGCTTTATGGGAAGCCTGATAGATTTAGAAGAAGGTTGGAAAGATAATCTCCTGCAAAGAAAAATCTGCTATTTACTGAATTGGTATAAATTATTGTTGCATTATCATAATAAAAATGTAATTCTATATTATGTGACAATATGCAACAATATATTATAGGTTAAAATACAGTTAGGGGTGTAGATGTTGTGGGTGGATTATTTGGTGTTGTTTCGAAAGAAGATTGCGTAATGGATGTCTATTTTGGTACCGATTACCATTCTCACTTGGGAACCTGCAGGGGAGGAATGGCGATTTGGAATGGAAAGAGTTTTGACAGGTCAATTCATAATATTGAGAATGCTCAGTTCAGAGCTAAATTTGAAGCCGAACTTCCAAAAATAAAAGGTAATATGGGTATCGGCTGCATAAGCGATACAGAACCTCAGCCTTTAACAATTCGTTCACATCTTGGTCATTATGCAATTAGTACAGTGGGGAAAATTAACAATTTGGACAAAATAACCGCCAAAGCATTTTCCAATAAAAATGTTCATTTTCTGGAGACGAGTAAAGGAACTATTAATCCTACAGAGCTTGTGTCTGTCATCATAGACCAGGAGAATTCTTTTAAAGATGGTTTGTTGAAGGCTCAGGAACTGATTGAGGGATCATGTACAATTCTGCTCCTGACACCGCAAGGTATTTATGCTTCAAGGGATAGATTTGGCAGGACGCCTTTAATTATAGGCCAGAAAAAAAGTTCTTACTGTGTCTCCTTTGAAGCCAGTACTTTTGCTAACCTTGGATACAGATTTGTATATGAACTTGGCCCGGGGGAAATAGTTTCTCTGGAGCCGGATGGAATTGAAAAAATTTCGCCGCCTAGGAATGAAATGAAGATTTGTGCCTTCCTCTGGGTTTATTATGGTTATCCATCCTCAACCTACGAAGGAATGAATGTTGAGATTATGCGTTACAGGAATGGTGCGGCCATGGCGAAAAATGACAATGTTGAAATTGATATGGTAGCAGGAGTGCCTGACTCCGGTGTGGGACATGCTATTGGTTACTCAAACCAATCCAAAATACCCTTTGGACGTCCTTTCATAAAGTATACGCCAACCTGGTCAAGGAGTTTTATGCCACAAGATCAGGGTATAAGGAATCTTGTGGCCAGAATGAAAATTACACCTATTCCAGAACTTGTTTTTGACAAACGCCTTCTCTTTTGCGATGATTCTATTGTGCGTGGCACACAGATGAAAGAAACAGTGGATCTCCTCTATAGGTGCAATGCCAAAGAGATCCATATCAGGTCAGCTTCTCCTCCAATTATGTTTGGCTGTAAATATTTGAACTTCTCAACATCCAGGTCAGAAATGGATCTTATAGCAAGGCAGGCTATCATTGAGTTTGAAGGAAAAGTACCGGAGTCTTTTGAAGCCTATTGTGATCCGGCAAATGAAAAATATAATTGTATGATAGATTGTATTAGTAAGCGGCTCAACTTTTCAACTTTGAAATACCAAAATATCCATGATATGCTCGAAGCAATTGGGATAGGTCAAGAAAAAATTTGTACTTACTGTTGGAATGGCAAGGAATGGTAAGTAGAGAGGATTAAATTAAACTGTGCAGAATTTATTTTCTGGACAGTTTTTTACACAACCTTTCTTTATTACTTATTATTGATAATGATATAATTAGAATAAATATACAGACATAGCAGGCTCTGCTTGTTTTAGTCGCTCTTTGGAAGCCCGTCATGTGATCACCGCTATCGGCGGTGACCACGAAAGGGCACACGGATCTATTCGTTTTACTTTAAGCCGATATAATACGACATTAGATGCAATCATGGCAAGAGACCCCTTGGAGAGGGTTGCTTGTGAGATTCCGTAAGTCTGGCTTGGTGTTGGTTGCCCTTCGAGAGGGATAAACTTGGTCTTCCCTGGGAAAAGATAGATAACTGATAAATTATATGAGGAGGGGCAGAGATGAAGGAGGCTATCTTATATCTTAAATTGGATGACAATAAAGTAAATTGCGCTGTTTGTAATCAGAGATGTATCATCGCCGAGGGTAAAAAAGGAATTTGCGGTGTCCGGGAGAACCATCAAGGGAGTCTTTATACATTGAATTATGGAAAAACCATTGCGGCAAATATAGATCCAATTGAAAAAAAGCCTCTTTATCATTTCTTACCAAAAACAAAGATCTATTCTTTCGCTGCCGAGGGTTGTAATTTCCGCTGCCCCTGGTGTCAGAATTGGGAGATCTCGCAACGTTCCAAACCCAACAAGCCGGTTGAAGGTATTGAGATCTCTCCGGAAGAACATGTAAAACGCACTCTTGCTTATTCGTGCCTTTCCATTGCCTATACTTATTCTGAACCGACAATTTATGTGGAATATGCTCTGGATACCATGAAGTTAGCCCGTGAAGAAGGGCTGAAAAATGTATGGGTTAGCAATGGCTACATGTCGCGGGAAACTCTTGACACAATAGTACCCTACCTGGATGCCGCCAATATAGATTTTAAAGGGCCCAATGATGGTATTTATGAGGAATATTGCGGCGGCAAGGCCGAACCTATTATGGAAAATCTTAAATATCTCTGCAAAGCTGAAGTTCATGTGGAAATTACCACTTTAGTTATACCAGGAATTAATGATAAGCCTGAACAACTGGATAAGATTGCCCAATTTATTGCCTGGGAGCTTGGTCCGGAGGTACCTTGGCATGTAAGTAGATTTTTCCCGGCTTGGAAAATGAATAATACACCTGTAACTCCTGTAGAAATATTGACTACAGCCAGGTCAATGGGACAAAAGGCAGGCTTGAAATACATACATCTTGGTAATGTGCAGTAATCAGGTGAAATGTTTTTCAACGGGAGAAGGGATCTTCCGGGAATATGTTGAAATTTATAAAGATAAACAAATTGAAGACAATGCAGCAAACTCCTTACATGTGTTATTGTGGAAAAAACAGGGCAATACAAAGGAGGAGGATTAAATGGTAAGTGCCGAGAAATTCAGGATTCCAGTGGAGAAATTAAAAAAAGTATGTAATTTTGAGGATGAACTGGATTTTTGTAAGACTTCATTGGATGTTCCGCCTCTTGACGGGGTTATAGGCCAGGAGCGCGCAGTCCGGGCTATGCACTTTGGAATGTCTATGGATGCAATAGGTTACAATCTCTTTGTTGTTGGGCCTCCTGGAACCGGAAAGACTAATTATGTCGAGGCTATTGTTTCTCAAATAGCAAAAAATGGTGATGTACCCGCAGACTGGTGCTATCTTAACAATTTTAACGACCGGGGCAAGCCGCTGGCTGTTTCCTTGCCGGCAGGACAGGGACTTTGTTTTCAAAAAGACCTGGAAGAACTCATTGCCGACCTGAAGGCAGCCATTCCCAAGTCTTTTGAAGGCAGTGACTATGAGCGGCAAAAGGATAATATCATCCAATCAATTCAGCAGAAGATGGAAATGAGTTTCCGGGCAATCAATCAGGAGGCTACAGAAGCCGAATTTAAGCTGGAGCAGACCCCCAAGGGATTTATATTTATACCTCTCAGGGATGGTAAGTCGCTTTCGTCTGAAGAATATGGAAAACTTTCTGGTCAGGAACGCAGGGAAACAGATGAAAAGGGACGCAAACTGTCGAAAAGGATGGATGAAACATTACATGAAGGACGTATCCTTGAAAAACGGGCAAAAGAACAAATTGATGAGTTGGAAAAGCAAATTGCTCTTTATGCTGCTGGACCCTTAATTGATAAATTAAAGGAAGAGTATAGGGAATTTCCCAAGATCGTAGAATACCTGGAAAGTGTTTTAAAGGATGTCACAAAGAATCATAATATATTTAAAACTACCGGTTCTGTACCGGACCCAATGCCTTTTTTTGTTCCTCAAGAAGAAGTTGATCCTTTTGGCAAGTATAAGGTCAACCTGTTTGTTAACAATGAAAAAAGCGAAGGGGCCCCGGTAGTTATTGAACCCAACCCATCGTATTACAATCTTTTCGGTAAGATAGAGTATAAGAGCCAGATGCTGGCTTTAAGTACAGATTTTATGATGGTTAAGTCTGGGGCAATTCACCAGGCTAATGGAGGCTATCTCATTTTGCAGGTAAAGGATGTCTTAACTGAACCATTTGCTTGGGAGACCTTAAAGAAAGTACTCAAGTACAGACAGGCTGTTATGGAAAATATGGGAGGACAATACAACTTTGTACCTACAGCAACCCTCAGACCGGAACCAATTCCTCTTAACGTAAAAGTCGTTTTGATCGGCAGTCCGCTTTATTACCTTATTTTAACTACAGATGAAGATTTTCAGAAGCTATTTAAGGTTAAGGTTGATTTTGATATTGAAATGCCCAGGACCCCTGAAAATCTGCGCCAATATGTCTCTTTTATTAAATCCCTTTGCCAGCGGGGTAATCTGAAACATTTTAACAAAGCTGGTCTGGCCAGGGTAATCGAATATGGTTCCCGTCTGGCCGGGCAACAAGATAAACTATCTACCAGGTTTAATGAGGTAACAGAAATAGTTTATGAGGCAAATACTATTGCTCAGACAGAAGGTTCTGAGTATGTTGAAGCAGCCCATGTAGACAAAGCAATTAAAGAGCGTAAGTATCGTTCCAATAAGCTGGAGGAAAAAATCCAGGAACAAATTTTGCAGAGAAAAATTTTAATTGACATTGAAGGTGCCATTGTGGGACAGGTAAATGGTCTCGTTGTCCTTCAATTGGGAGGGTATATTTTTGGCCATCCGACGCGAATTACAGCCAGAACATACATTGGTCGCGGCGGGGTAATCAACATCGAACGGGAAACAGATTTGAGCGGAAATATTCATTCCAAAGGTATTCTGACCTTGTCAGGCTATCTGGGAGGAAAGCTTGCTCAGGAAAAACCTTTGGGATTGACGGCGCAGGTTACCTTTGAGCAAACATATTCGGGTGTAGACGGAGACAGTGCTTCCAGCGCAGAACTTTATGCTATCCTGTCCAGTTTGTCTGGTGTTCCCTTAAAACAAAGCTTGGCTGTTACCGGCTCAGTTAATCAACACGGTGAAATCCAGCCTATCGGAGGTGTAACCGAAAAAATAGAAGGCTTTTTTGATATCTGTGCGGCCAAAGGATTAACCGGCGAACAGGGTGTACTTATCCCGGCTCAGAACGTGGATAACCTGATGTTAAAAGATGAAGTTCTAGATGCTGTCAGGGAAAAGCGTTTTCACATATATGCAGTTAAAACAATTGAAGAGGGCCTTGAATTATTAAGCGGGGTGCCTGCGGGGGAAATTGGCAAGGATGGCAAGTATGCCAGAGACAGTATCTTTTACTTGGCCGACCAGAAACTACGAGAGTTTAATAGGGGATTAGTTCCGGAAACGCAGTATTTTGGCAGGAAAATGGGGCGAAAAGCCGTTTTGCCCAGACATGGGGGTATAAAAAGAAAAAGATAAGGAAAGTATTAAATCAGCCGTCAGTTCGTCTCTGGCGGCTTTATCAGGTCTTTTCTGAAAATGGCAGTTTCTTGGAAAGCAGACGAAAATCAAATATTCTGACAATTCTATTGATTCGGAATTCTATTTGTGAGATAATAAAAATGAAGTAAAACCATTACAAGGGAGGTATAGGAATGAGTTTTTGTTCAAATCTTTCAACTTGTGGTTTTATCAAAAAATACGGTAAGACAAAGGCCCTTGAACTTAAAGGATATTTAAGAAAATATTGTAATGGCGAAAAGCAGGATAAATGTGAGAGAAAAAGGTTCAAAGAGAATTACGGCATTACGCCCTCTGAAAATATGACCCCAATAGGTATGTATTTTTGTAAATAGTGTTGCTTGAAGGCATCTTAATGAAGTATTTGTTAGGGTGCCTTTTTGA
>JAQVLN010000061.1 GCA_028704155.1 Desulfitobacteriaceae bacterium | reverse complement strand
CTTCCAGCTTCGCTTTGTTAATCTCCACCCACTTGCCTTTATAGGAAATAAGACCCTCTGCTGAGTCCAAAAAGGTGCGTAATTCCTGTTCCGTCAGCGGTTCATCTCCCACCTTGAGCAAAGGTGAAAAGTCCATCATCGCAGCTATTATAAAGTACGGTCTTTTGTTTATCCAACATTATTATTAGCTACTTCTACAAAGATGGTGCAAATTATTTGATATCTTACTACAGTAAAAAAAATTATATTGACGATACTGTCTAATTCTGTTAGACTAAATTAAGTCTAACGATATACGACAGGGGAGGTTATCCTTTGGAACAATATAAACTCGGTGAGATGGAGCAGCGCTTTGCCGACCTGATTTGGGAGCATGAGCCGGTTAGCTCCCGCACCCTCACAGAATTATGTGCCGAGGCATTTAATTGGAAACGCACCACCACCTACACCATGCTCAAGCGCTTATGTGAACGTGAGCTGTTTCAAAATCAAAGCGGCATGGTATCCGCATTGATGTCTAAAAATGATTTCCTGGCAGGGCAGGGAGAACAATTTCTCAATGACACTTTTGACGGCTCTCTTCCGCAATTCTTTGCCGCCTTTACCCGTCGCAATAAGTTAAGCAAGAAAGAAATAAGCGAAATACAGCGACTCATCGACGAACATGAGGAGGGATAAGCATGCTGGATAATTTATTTTTGCAAATACTCAATATGAGCTATACGGCCAGCATTGTGATCCTGGTTGTGCTGGGTGCAAGACTTCTGCTTAAAATAGCTCCTAAGATTTTTTCTTATGCCTTATGGAGTGTTGTACTGTTCCGCCTGATCTGTCCTTTCAGTTTCGAGAGTATGTTCAGCCTTTTGCCTGCCATAACATACCCTATTTCACAAGAAATTGTCTATGCGGACATACCTGCCATAGACACAGGCATCTCGGCAATCAATCAGATCGTGAACTCATCACTGCCTGCAGCAACTCCTTACGCCAGTGTAAATCCTCTGCAAATTTTGGTTTTTATCGGCTCTGTTATTTGGATATTGGGCATTGCCATTTTGCTGATTTACAGCATGATTTCTCTTGTGAAACTGCGAAAGCGCCTCAGACAGGCTGTTCATGAAAAGGATAACATCTATATTGCAGAGCAGCTCAATACTCCCTTTGTTATGGGCATCTTTCACCCTAAAATTTATCTGCCGGCGGCACTTGCGGAGCAGGAAAAGCAATACATTCTGTTGCATGAGCAGACGCATATCAGACGGCTCGACCATGTGGTAAAAATACTGTCATTTTTTGTGCTGTGCCTGCACTGGTTCAACCCTCTTGTGTGGGTAGCGTTTTTTGCCAGTGGCAGAGATATGGAGATGTCTTGTGATGAAACGGTAATCAAACAGCTTGGCAAAGATATGAAAAAGGGGTATTCAGCCTCGCTGTTATCCCTTTCCACCGGTAGGCGTATCCTCGGCGGCACACCGCTTGCTTTTGGCGAGGGCGATACCAGAGACAGAATAAAAAATGTTCTGAATTATAAAAAACCTACCTTTTGGGTGGTTTTGGTATCAGTGGCAGCCGTCCTTTGTGTGGCAGTGGGGCTGATGACGAACCCGAAGGATGAAGAAATAAGCTTTGGGGGCATAAATGCCGATATTCTCGAAATTGACAAGGAAAATCAAACAATGACCGTTAAGGGCATAGATGAAAACAGCATTATCGGCGACTGGTGCATCTTGACTTGGGAAAACGATCCTTTTATTACCGTCGCGACAAACAGTAAGCCTATGCGTCTCTCTTTAAATGATTTCTCTGTTGGCGATCATGTTGTGCTTGTTATTGGCGAGGTACAAGAGAGCTATCCCACAAGAGCAAAAGCGGAGACAATTCAGCTTCAGCCTAAAGAAAATGAAATTCGCACATACTCTGCCGAAAATCTTTGGAATGCCCGTACGCAATATGTGGGTAATAATTCGGCTGTCGGCAAGCTGATTGGTCTATTGCTTGTGCCGGAAGGGCTAAAGTACGATCATTTTAAGCTTCACACCTCAAAACAGCCATACGGTATTGAAATTGTATATTCGGTGCCGACCCAGACACTTGAAAAATATAATACCGCAAATAGTCCTATCGCTGAGACATTCAGAAAAAACGCATTGCTCCTGCTTGCTTTAGTGGATAATGCAGAGGATATTCGTGCTGTACTGACAGACGGCAACCGGGAGGTTGGATTTATCAACGGTCGTGAATGGGCTGATTATACCGTAGGCAAAGATGTGCGGGACTATTCCGAAAGTCCGGAAAAGCTGCAAGAGCTGATTGATTTCACATACGACATTACTACAGCCACTGCAGAATATTTTGCTCCCGGTGATGGAGTTTCTGGCAAAGGTATCTTTCAGGGTCTGTTCCGTGAACTTTGTGTTAAAGCAATCGACGGCGGAAGCTACCGAATTGTCAGCGTTGGCACCGGAGGCGGAACACAGGAATTTGCAAAATAGTAATATCTCCAGAAGAATCGTAACTTACGAACTTACTCCTGACAGCATTTCTTTCTTGAACATACATAATTACCCCTAAGTCGCGCGAGGTCATGTCCTTCCTGCACTAAAAGCTTTTCTCTTAAGAAACCCGCCCCACTTTTGCATATTCCTATACCCTTTTGAGGCAGCACCCTATGAGTCGGCAAAAAATAAGAAACCGGGTTTTTCGAAACAGCACTTCCTACTGCCTGTGCCGCACCCGGTTTCCCCAGCATCTTTGCTAATTCTTTGTAAGTACAGATACTGCCGGATTTAATTGACCCGACGACGTCAAAAACGTTTTGTTGAAAGGGTGTAAAATCCGATAGGTCCAAAGGCATGTTATGATTCCCTGTTCCTAAAAAGTTCAATGTTTCTTTAATTAACAAATGAGTCATTGCGGCTTATTCATTATCCACATTGAAGTGCTTTAAATCTATAAGCTGTGTGCCCCTATTTCCACGCAGGGATAAATATTTTAATCCTTGCGCGGAAAAGGTTACACCGATGAAATCAGTCTCAAGGAAATCAATAATTCTATCAATCTTGACAGCAAAATTTATTTTCATTGATGACAATTAAACCACTCCCTACTCGAATAATTGCTTGCGAAATGGCAAGTATAAATACGATCCTTAATCACGGTTAGATTTTATCAAGCTACAGAAACGGAGGAAATTGCATGCCTTTACCCCCAGGGATGTGGCCCGAGGACCCCACTCCCTATGAACTTATAAACTGTCAGAAATGCTCATTAGCTTTGCAAAGATCAAGGATAGTGTGGGGCGAAGGAAATCCTAATGCGGGTATATTTATTTTACTCGACAACCCCGGTGCCAGGGAAGATAAGTCCGGGGTACCGTTTATTTGCGGTACAAGACAGACCCTCTATTCGGCTGCTGCTAGCGTATGCTTAGGAAAAAACGACCTTTATGTAACCTATGTCGTCCGTTGCCGTCCGGTAAAGAAATATGA
The DNA here is from genome assembly GCA_028704155.1 of Desulfitobacteriaceae bacterium. Lineage (GTDB taxonomy): Bacteria > Bacillota > Desulfitobacteriia > Desulfitobacteriales > Desulfitobacteriaceae > UBA2264. The sequence goes on along the minus strand of JAQVLN010000061.1, from coordinate 8,989 downwards.
TAAAGAACAAGCCCGGTCAACGTGTATAAACCATCTTCAGGATCAATTAAATACGAAGATTCCCAAACTGGTTGTCTGTCTGGGAAATGTTGCAGCGCAATCCTACTTAGCGAACAGCGAAACGGAAGTTAAAGACCTTCGGGGTAGCATTAGTTTTTATAATGGTATTGCCGCCGCATTTTCTTACCACCCTTTAGCCGTAAGAAGGAGACCCATTCTGAATAGATTATTCTTAGAAGACTGGAACCTAATCGCCTCCTATTACCGGAATGAAATCCTTCCCAGTATCGGTGCAAGTTTTTCCCACTGAAAACGCTATGATTAAGGGGTGGATGAATTGAAGCGGAGAAGACTAAGTTTTTTGGTAATTACGATGGCGGTGGTACTGGCTTTTACAGGTATGTTTACCTTGAAAGTGACAAATGTCATCAGCACAAAGGCCTTCGGTTTTGGTTTCAAAAAAAGTGTAAAAAGAGAATCGGCCCCCATCGACCAGGAGGAATTTAAAGATATCCTGCAAAAACATGAAGCTATATTCTTAGGAGATACGAGTAAGAAGGAGTTGTACCTGACTTTCTAGTCCAAAAGCAGTGCTGCACCTTTGAAACAAGTCATACTTCTCGCGAATGTATTGAAATTTATCTATTCTTCCAATGCCTTCATCAAGGCAGGCTTGGATAAACGCCACAACTTCGTCTGTTAATACGGATGTTTTACGTTCCGGCACCTTGCGTTCCCATGGTACAAGCACAGCCTTCGCAGTATTTAGCCACCGTATTCCGTGATATATGTAGCTGTCTGATTATTTCTCGCTGACTGACAGTTTCAGATTAGCATTTATATATAGTAAATCATTTTACGAAAAGTCTTCAAAAATAGAGTTTAATATACTCTTGAATTTATTATTTTACTTGTAATCAAAATTAATAAAGCAATTATTACTGCAATTATTTTTCTTTAACATTTCCTTTGTTAATTTATGCATCTTCATTACCTCCCGTAAATAGATGATTAATTGCATGTTCTAGTTCGTTCCAATTATCTTTAAATTCGTTTAGACTAACTGTTCCTTTTTCAGTTAACCGATAATATTTGCGTTTTGGTCCACTATTAGAGTCACGTACAGTTGCTTTTACCAGTTCACTTTTCTGTAGGCGCAAGATAATAGGATAAATTGTTCCTTCAGATATTTCCCCAAATCCGTATTCCTCTAACAGTTTTGAGATTTCATAAGCATATGTTTCTTGCTTACGTATTATTTCCAAAATACATCCTTCCAGCATTCCTTTTAACATTTGAGTAGGAATCATTAAAAAACCTCCATTCAGGTACCTTGCAATGCATGATACATCTATATTGTATTGCAAGGTACCTGTCTTGTCAAGTTTTTTATCACTCAAGAAAAAGCCAACCCCACTAATTTATCTATTCTGTCAACCTAACCCCTACCTATTTTCAGGTTCTAATTTTGCCCAAAAATATACCCTCGATATGTTCCCATGAACGTATATCGAGGGTATAAGTCGAGTTGACAAATTTGCTTTCATTTTATGTGACTGAGTAGTTTCAAGGCTTTCCGGACTTTAGTTTTCAGACATCAACATCTTGTCTCCACATGCAACGAGCGGGGCGGTTTGATGTCAGAGGGCGATTTTTGATCCCGATGTATGGGTATAGGACTGCCCCCTTGAAATCGGATAGCTATAGGGAATTGGGAGTCATATATAATTTATACCCCACATAAATACTTAACGGCACTATAAGCAGCGTTGCAATACCTACTCCCATTAATAGATTATTAATCTGAGGCATTACTGAGAGGCTTTCCATAAAATTCACCTGGTCTGTAACAGATGATGCTGGCATAAAGCTTTTCAAAAAAGACAATGCACCATATACAACTGCAAGCAGCCCTATATAAGCACTATTCCTATATCTCTTATTTCTTATAAAGACGATAGTGATGCCAATAAATAAGATGCTTATTAACATAAGAATCATAAACAGGTCACCCTGAAGTATAGCTAATGTGTCAGGTGCAGTACGATTAAAACTACCTGACCCAATACTTTCTGGACTAAAAATATAGACAGCTCCAGAAATTATGCCAACTAAAGCAATGCGGCACATAAGCCATAATGTAAGAAACATAATAACCATAAATACAGCAGACAGATAAATATTGAATACTATGAACCTCCTGCTCACCGGCACCATATCAAATAAGGGTTGATCTCCATTAAAATTTCGATTAATCATCCAAATACTACCTATTGAAAAGACAATCAGTATATAATATGCTCCATCTAAAAGGAGGGTCAGCATAAATAATGCAAATGCATAAAAAGCAAAAGTTAATCCTGTTTTGAATAGGTTACTAATATTTTGATTAATTGAGGGGACTGAATTTGAAAATAACTTCTGATAGGCAATTACTTTTTTTAACATAACAACTCCTCCCCTCTAAAATATATTACGAGATCTTCGATAGTGGGTCGGGCCATTTTTATTCCGGGAACATCAGTAAGCTTTTCTTTTTTACAGAGACCGCTATAGCCAAAGGCTGTTTCTTTGGCCCCGATTATCTCTTTCCTTAGAGTATCTGTAATACTTTCTTTATCAACCTGAACTAAAACATATTCCTCTAGGAGCCTGTTGCAAAAGTAGTTTCACTGAAAGTTGATGTCCGTATTTAGTACAAATGGCATATTTATAACACTATATATTGTGGCTTTTAAGACGTGCAAAATTGATTTCTGGTGTTATGAAACAGGCTCCTAGGCCAGCCGTAGGTTCATCTAATATTACCAAATCCGGATTGTGAGAAAGAGCCATAGCAATGCTAAATTTCATTTTCATACCCTTGGAATAGGCAAGCAACTTTTTCTTTGTGTCCAGTTCAAAACGTTCCATAAGCTGGTCAAACTTGTCATCATCAAAGGAAGAATATAAAGGTGCCATTAACTTCTTTATTTTAATAGCTTTCAAATTATGAGGGTATATAGGATTGTCAAATACCACTCCAACTTTTCCTTTAACGATCTCTTCATTGCCAAAGAGAAAGATACCATTAAACATCACCTCTCCCCCTGTTCGAGGGATCATATCCAAGATTGTTTTAATAAAGGTTGTTTTCCCGGCACCATTTCTCCCTACTAAGCCCATAATTGTCCCTTCTTTTATTTCCAAACTTATATTCCTTAAGGCAAAGTCCCCTATATATGAAGTTAGATTTCTTGTTTCCAGCGCATTAGCGGTCATCGCTGCCACCCCCGTAGACTTTATTTAAAACACTAATTACCTCTTCCCGGGAAATGCCTGCCGTCGAAGAAAAATCTTTGATTTCATGCAGCCTCTCTGACAAAATATTTAGGTGTATTTTCTTTATTTTTGCAGCATCAATCTCAGCCACAAAACAGCCCCGGCCCTGCAGGTTAATGACTATGCCTTCCTTTTCCAGTTCTTCATAAGCCCGTTTTACGGTCACAACTCCAACTTTTAACTCCTTAGACAACAGCCGTATAGAAGGGAGCTGTTCCCCAGATTTCAACTTCCCCGTGAGAACCATTTCCTTGAATTGTCCCCGTATTTGTTCATATATGGGCGTTTGAGACAGGGTAGAAATAAGAATATTCATGTATGCCACCTCATCCTACTGTTAGCATACACTGGTCACAGTAAGATATCAAATTGTTTTTTTCATTGTCGTCTTTTGTTTTGCCCACAGCTAGGTTTTACTGCCGCCTGGCAAATGATACGACCTTGACCGACGCAACTTATCCGGCGGCTGATTGAAAAAAAGTTGCCTACTCAATTTAGAGCAAACAACTTTTTGCTATTATATATTCAATTCTATTCTGCTTTCACACGCTCGATTTCCAAAGCCACATATTCATCCGTCACATTTTGATACTGATCATTGACTTTGGGAAAGGAAATAGATTTCAGCAGGATGGCTTGATAGGATTGGGCAGGAGCATTATTACTAAAATTATTGTATCAACCATCCATAATCCTGCCTGCAATCCACAATAAAATCAACATATACTGATTGATCCTTTATCTGATACAAAATCAGATACCATTTTTCTACGAACATTTTGTGATATTTATTCGGCGGGATAAATTCAGCCTCCAAAAACAGAAAACGCTCCGGCATTTGATATAGGGAGCAGATGGCGTTCATCAAATCAGTTTTTATTTTGCGGGCAGCTGTGGGACTTTTCTGAGCTAGAAACCGAATATGGCCCGCCAGCATCTGACGGGCACGGTCAGAAACAATAACCTTATATTGAGGCTTCTTTTCCATGTTCCACCTCAGCTATAATGCTTTCCAAGTAGCTATCCAGTTCATCTGGCATACTTCCCATACGTCCGGCTATACGATCTTCCTCAACAGCCAACAGTTCTTCCCTTAGTTTCAGCATTTTTTCACGGCGGGTAAACGCTTCTATATCCATCACCACGAGATCGCCTTCACCATTTTTTGTAAGAAACACAGGTTCGCCAGAGGATTTACATAAAGCGGCAATTTCATTGTAATTCTGCCGAATGCTTGCGGACGGTTTAATCTGCATGATACCATCTCCTCATAGTAATATTCTAATCATATTATATTGCTTTCATGCTATATAATCAACCGACAGTATGCTTGCCTTTTAATGGGTTCCGCAATCAGCATGGCGGTGTCCTCCTGCACTTGACCGAAATTCAGTTCCATTATGTGTCTGGTGATATTTTTAACTTCGGGAAATTGCCCATACATGCCCTTGCGGCTGCCGATGAAGAACGCATCAGACGTGCTGAGAGGTTGGACGGGATTAAACATGCGGGACAAGTCCTCCATTTTCGCCACGGACACGCTAGTTCACCGATTGAACTGATGGGTTAGGGAGGGACAGGATATCAATGCCCTTTATCCTTATCTTGGTGAGCACATGGGGCATTCCAACTATGCTGATACGGATTATTACCTTTCTCTTGTGGAGGATTTTTACCCTGAAATGGAGCAACAGCTTTCAACTATAAATGATGACATCCTGCCGGAGGTGCATCATGAAGCAGAATGAAATGACCCTCACCGAATACGATAAGCAACTTGTCCGGCGGTTGATTGAAAAGGTCACCATCTACGAGGGCAAATTCACTGTGGAATTCAAGTCCGGTTTGACTGTGGATGTAAATGAATAGGAGAAAAACATAGGGCTATTCTTCCTGTTCTTTTTCATCTAACTGTTTTTGAATTTTTGACTGTTTTTTCTTGTTCAGGTAATCAAGGCCAAAGAGTACAACAAAAGATAAAACGGTGGCGCTGATAAAAGTAATTGCTAACACGGCGATGAAATAACCTATGCCAGCTTCTCTGTATTGAGCTGCGTACTGTGTATAGTTCAAAACACCGTTTATCACTGTTACTACTATTCCAGCTACTATACTGTTCACAATAGGGATGGCTTTAGCACGTTTTCCTTCGCCGTATATGTTAAGTCCCAAGGTCATGTAGCGAATTATCACATAAAAGGACATGCAGAGGAAGCATATAAACTCCACGGCATACTGCTTAAACGGAGCGTTCAGCAGATACTGCTGTATGAGCATGGAAAAAAGAAGCGCAATCATTAAAATGCCATATGCTTCACTATTTATTTTACGGCGTTGCGCTACAACTCTTTCGTCTTGTAAATTTTGTTTTTTCATTTCGAGTCCTCCCAAAATAAATCATTTAATGTTTTGCCAAGCTCCTTACAAATGGCTATACAAAGGTTTAGCGTGGGGTTATATTCCCCTGATTCTACCAGCCCAATAGTTTGCCGGGTAACACCAACGGCTTTTGCTAAGTCCTCCTGTTTCATATCAACTTCCATTCGGGCGATTTTCATTCTCTTATTTCTCATGCAATGACTCCTTTCATAGTCACAGCATACATTACTTATTACATCATGTAAAGTATATATTGCATTTATGTTTGCTAAATTATTAGGCAATCACTTTTTCTGTCAAAAGAAAAAATGTTAACAGCACCTACGGCGAACAACTTATCCAGTGTTAGATGGAAAGGTCACCATATACGAGGACAGGTCCATCGCGGAATTCAAGCCCGGCGTGACGATAGATGTGTGCGAAGCATAAGATTGAAAAGGAGCAAGGCACTCTACGAAATTAAACGTAGGGTGCCTTGTATAATTTTCAGAGAAATACATTTATGCTATGCTCAACTTCTCAATAGCATCTTCTTCGGAAGATACAAAGAAGATACATATTGTACCAAACATATGTTCTGAATATAATATGCAAAGCTACGGGAATACTTATTTTCTATAACATTTCTTCAATTGTACCTATCAGTTCATTCGCAATATTAATGCTGTCCAGTCTCATTATGCTTTCTTCAGAGCTGCCGAAACTCAGAAGATTTATACTTCCATACCATACAATTCTTTGATCAATTATCGCAAACTTCCGGTGTATATTTGATTTAAAAATAAGTTTTGCTCCTGTTAATCGGATGGAGTTAACCATATTTGAAAATGCAACCCTGTTCTTTTCTTTATAATCAGTTTCCGGCCTACTTATTATTGTAAGTTTAGCTCCATTGTTAATTCCGCAAGACAGGATATTCAACATCTGGGATAGACGTTTTTTTGAAATATATGGGCTGACAATAACCATATCTGATTTCGCTGAAGAAATATCATTGCTGAATACTGTCAGAAAATTATGGTTATCAAAAATAGTATTCGTAGCTTCAAATGGCTTACTTTCACTTTTTGCTGAATATCCAATGGCCGCATATCCTTTAAGCCTCTTATGGTACATCCGTTCAAGTACGCCAACATGAACATCCACGTAATCATAAATCTGCACTTCACTCTTATTTTGATATAATCTATGAAGTCGTCCGGCATATTGCTGCACTGTCCCTTTCCAGGCAACAGGCATTGCCAGAAATAGTGTATCTAACCTCGGTTCGTCAAACCCCTCACCGACAAATCTACCTGTAGCAACAATAACAATATTCTCATCCGGCAGAATGTTTGAAAGCCTTTCCAGCTTGGTCTTTCTATCTTTAGCAGTCATTCCCCCGGTTAATTCAATAACAGTCGGAATAGTCTTCGATAATTCCTCTGCAATCAGCTCAACATGAGCTTTCCGCCCAGTCAGTATAATAGGGTTCCGTCCTTCTTTCACACAATTTATTACATCATCTATAATTAACTGATTGCGGATTTGGCTGGTACTGATTTCAGAATATATTTCACCAATAGACCATTCCTTCTCATCCTGGCTAACTGGTTTTCTAAATGGCGTAAAACGTGGGACGATATAGTGCTCAAAGGGTCTTTTTTTAGCCTGCTCTCTGGCATCCACTTTATATCGTATCGGACCACAATGCATAAATATTATAGGATGATGTCCATCCTGCCTCACAGGAGTCGCAGTAAGCCCATAAATATACTTCGCCGAGAGGTTTTTAAGAATCCGTTCAAAGCTGAAAGCAGGTACGTGATGGCATTCATCAACAATAACCACGCCATAATCCCGGACAATATCTTTTACTTCGTCACCTTTTACCAGCGACTGCATAATCGCAATATCGATAATCCCACTTAAGTTCTTCTTGCCTCCGCCAAGTTGTCCTATAATACTGCGAACCTTTTTCCTGCCTCTTCTTGTGACAGGATCTGCGGGCAACTCCTCATTTATTATCAAGAATTGGGTCAACCGCTCTTTCCATTGTTCCAATAACTGCTGTGTATGAACAAGCACAAGCGTATTGACCCTTCTTTCAACTATGAGTTTTGCCCCTATTACCGTCTTTCCAAAAGCAGTTGTTGCGGATAAAACCCCATTATTATATTGCAGCATTTGATATACGGCATCAATCTGTTCGTCGCGAAGCTGACCATTAAATTCTACCCCTATTGTTTTACCAGAAAAGGTTTCGTCTTCCCATTTGATATCGGCTTTTAATGGTTCAAATAAATTTGTTAAGTCAATCTCACAACCTCTTGGGAGGCAAATATAATCCGAAGTTTCATCCGATAATGAAATAATTCTGGGTTTATCAAAGGTTGGTAATCTCATAGCTTGAGCTTTATAAAAATCAGGATTCCGAAAGGCGGCAAGCCGTTTCAGTACATTCATTGCCTTATTTGAAAATCCATTTTTCTTAATGTACAGCATATTTGCCTTCGTTATATGAATTTCATTAGGAATATCCGACCTATTTAATCTACTATCTGCTTTTTTCTTTTCCCAAGGTTTAGCTTCTTCATCCTCAACTTGCCTTAATTCTCCCAGATCATTACCTAGACCAAGCTGTATAATATAGCCGTCTATTTCCTCTTCGTTTATCTTTCGGATGTTGCTTAAAAAGTGCCACTGATCATTATATGGCTGAAAATTCTCATCAACAAATACGCTGTTATTGCTTTTCCGTGCAGCAGCTTGCAGGGGTACCGCAATCAGATTCCCAAACCCACCTTTGGGAAGTGTGTCCTGATTGGGAAACAACCGGTCATATGAACTAAACCTAATCTCATGCCTTTCAGACATGGCATGGGTTAGAAGCAGTGTGCCAAATTTTCTGGCTGTTGCCGCACTGATTTGATCCTTAAAAAAGAACCACACATGTCCACCATTCCCAGATTGCGATCTTTCGACAGCAAAGGGGATATCCTTTACGATACAGATATCTCTCAATGCCCTTACATCTTTTTGCCAACCTTCGTCGTCAAAGTCCATTGCTAGGAGAGGGTTGCAAAACTACCCTTTTTAAGCCGTCAATAACCATATTGTGGTTATTATTTACCTGTCTTGGATGACGTTTTTGAAAACTTACGCTTGTTTAGGTTTTTGGGGCTTTATTATTTGCTTTATTTACCTTAACATGCTTCAAGTACCCCTTGAAGTTTGCTTAATAGGCAGACTTCTCCCTTGGCTAGTTTAAAGATGCGTTTTATATTTACTACCGCAGAGGTAAACGCCA
>JAQVLN010000172.1 GCA_028704155.1 Desulfitobacteriaceae bacterium | reverse complement strand
TTTAACGCTGACTGCGGGGTTAGTTACGGCGTTCGCTGCTTCACAGTATACGACACCAGCAGAAGCGGTTGCGGGGCTTTCCGGACGCGAGGTGCAGTCTGTTATTGAAGAACGTGCACAGACAGGCAAACCATACGGAACCATCGCAAACGAGGCGGGTGTGCTTGATGAGTTCAAGGAGGAAATGCTGGAAATGAAAAAGGATGTTATTGCTGCTCGTGTTGCTGCCGGTACGATGACAGAGGAGCAAGCGGACGCTATCATTGCCAGAATTGTGGAGAATCAGGCAAACTGTGATGGCACCGGAGTGGATTGCGGACAGAAGGGCAAAGGATTAGGCGCAGGCGCCAGATTTGGTCGGGGTAATGGACAAGGCCGAGGGAAACAAGGTCGCGGCATGGGCAATGGCTGTGGCATGGGCAATGGCTGTGGTATGGGAAATGATTTGCGCGGTGGATCTTGTGGGAGATAGAGCGAGACAATGAGATAGGGCTGTAGTAAGATAGGGCTGTAATAAAGATAATGACTATAGGCTCGGGCATGATACAGCCGGATTTGGATTTTCAAAGGATAAAAAACGATACCGCAGAATGATATTGTATCAATTTGCGGTATCGGTTATGTAATTCACTAGTTTATCATCAATAAACCGGAAGCCCCACCAAAAAACTACCTTATACACGACATTGAAAAATCTTCTGCAGCTGCTTAAACAGAGGATTATTCCATTTACACTAAAGAATGTTCAAGCCCATTCATATTGCGGCGCGGGGTATCGGAAGTGATTTGTATGTCATTAAGTAAGCTGCGCCTGCAAATCCTTGATTTTAATTTCTATAGTTTTTATAATTTTTATAAATTCTTCATCCGGTTTTCCTGTAGGATCGTCCAATCCCCAGTCTTCCCGATGCTTGCAGGGGAGACATGCGCATTCTACATTGCATCCCATTGTAATAACAATATCCACAGGCGGGATATCTTCTAAAAGCTTCGGACGCTGGGTTTCTTCCATGTCTATCCCGTAAAGCTGTTTTATAATCCGCACCGCATCAGGGTTAATACGATCTTTTGTCTCAGTGCCTGCAGAATAGCTTTCAAACACATCCGCGGCTAAATGCTTACCGAGTGCTTCGGCTATCTGACTTCGACATGAGTTGTGAACGCATATAAATGCCACCTTAGGTTTAGTCTCACTCATAGTATTCACCTCTTTTATTCTGTATCTGGCTATTCACTTTTATACGCCTCAATTATATAGGAGGCTACAAACTCTTCCGCGCTTTTTCCGGGCACCCAACTTTTGATGATATCTTTACTGTTATCTTTGGGAAGCATGCGGATATTTATGAAGCCGGAATCTTTAAGCATATTTTCGATATTTTCCACATATTCAGCCCCAGCAATACAGCCAGTGAGACTTTTAAGATCAATTTTTATAGACTCCGGTATTTTCGCTGTGGCGACTACATCAGATATCGAAATTCGACCACCGGGTTTGAGTACCCGATAAGCTTCATTAAAAACCTGTTGCTTCTCTAAAGCCAAATTAATTACACAATTTGATATTATGACATCAACTGTATCATTTGCCACCGGCAAGTGCTCAATTTCTCCTAAGCGGAATTCAACATTTTTATAACCGCTTTCCACAGCATTTTTTCTGGCCAGCTTAATCATTTCAGGTGTCATATCCACGCCTATTACATAACCGGAATCACCTACCTGCCTTCGTGCAAGAAAGCAGTCAAAGCCTCCGCCGCTTCCTAAATCAAGAACTATGTCCCCCTCTTTAAGCGATGCTATCGCTACCGGATTACCGCAACCTAAACCCATATTCGCCTGTTCAGGCATATTTTGGAGATCATCTTCCGAGTACCCCAAGTTTTTCGCAGTCGCATTGACATCAACGGCAGGGTCTCCTCCGCAGCACCCCGGACTGCAGCAGCAACCGCTTGAACCTTTCAGCGCGATTTGAGAATATTTAATTCGAATTTTTTCTCTAAGCTTTTCTTTATCTTTCATCAAATTCATCTCCAAAATTCGTATTATGCTTATTTCATTTCAATGCAATGACCACAACATAGTTCTACACATATCCCACAGCCATTGCAACTCTCATTGTTAATTTCCATTCTTGAACCCAATGGTTCGTCGTCATCTTCAATCCATGTAATCGCACCAGTTGGGCATACCTTTAAAGGTTTGCATATACGGTTGTCTGAAGCACATTTTGATCGGTCAATGCATGCCTTCATATTTTTCACCCTCTGGCCTTTTGCAAAAGCTTTACAACCTCATCAGTTTTAAGAACCTTGCCATAAGAAACTACTTTTCCATCTACCACCAAGGCGGGAGTTGTCATCACGCCATAGGCTGCAATCTGAGAAAAATCGGTTACATGGTCGATTGTAGTATCCATCCCGAGCTGCTCCAATGCAGCCTTTGTTGCTGATTCCAGTGCATTGCACTTAGCACATCCGGTGCCGAGCACCTTGACGCTTGCACCTTCAACCTTTGCGGTTTCAGCCTTTGCCATGCTCTCTGCATCGCAATTACCGCAGCAGCAAGATGTTGTTTTTGCCTCTTTGTTTTTCCTTCTAAACAGTGCCATAATAAATCTCTCCTTTAATTATTTAAAATCCAAGATAAAACATATAAAATCCAATAAGCAGTATAAGTGTACCCATCACTGCTTTCAATACGGTGCTTGCTTTTCCGTATTTTTCGCTGGAGGTAAGCTTTTGCACGAAGCCTATAGATGTTCCAGTGAAAATAGCGAGGAAGTGATGCCCGATTGAATAAAACAGTAATTATAGTATCCCCCAAAGAATGCTTCGTTTTCCGGCGATAATCACCTCCGCAATATTTCCCCTAAACAATTAATGGCGCGATAGCATTGAAAAAATACCCTACTATTATTATACCTACAGCACAAACCCCGATGAAGATCGCCATCAATTTAGGCTTTATGGCTTTACTTAGCATGATCAAAGATGGCAGCGACAAGGTGGTAACGCCCATCATAAAAGCCAGGACGACGCCAAGTTGTGCTCCTTTTGCAAGCAGGGCTTCTGCAATCGGAATGGTTCCGAAAATGTCGGCATAGATGGGAATTCCTACTATTGTCGCCAAGGGAACAGCTAGAGGATTCC
>JAQVLN010000171.1 GCA_028704155.1 Desulfitobacteriaceae bacterium | reverse complement strand
AAAATCAACGTGAATCTTGGTGTGTCCAAAGACTGCTGCAGCATTGAAGCCGAGCTGGAAAAGGCCAGGCGGGCCATTGAATTTAAGGCGGACGCGATCATGGACTTGAGCTGTTACGGTAAAACCGAGGAATTCAGGCGGGGCCTGGTTCAAATGTCGCCGGTGGCTATCGGCACAGTGCCTGTGTATGACGCAGTAGGTTATTATAATAAGGAACTCAAGGATATCACGGTTAAAGAGTTTATGGGAGTGGTGGAAAAACACGCTGAAGACGGTGTGGATTTCATGACCATTCACGCCGGCATTAACAGGGAGACCGCTGCGAGGTTTAAGAAAAACCCAAGGCTGACCAATATTGTATCGAGAGGAGGCTCCCTGCTTTTTGCCTGGATGGAGTTAAACGGCCGGGAAAACCCTTTTTACGAATACTATGACGATCTGCTCGAAGTGTGCAGGAAATATGATGTCACCATCAGTCTTGGTGACGCCTGCCGCCCGGGAAGTATCAAGGACGCTACGGACGCCTCACAAATCCAGGAATTGATCGTGCTCGGGGAACTAACCAGGAGAGCATGGGAGAAGAATGTGCAGGTTATGATTGAGGGGCCCGGACACATGGCTATAAATGAAATAGTTCCGAACATGGCGCTTGAGAAAAAATTGTGCCATGGGGCGCCGTTTTATGTGCTCGGACCGCTGGTTACCGATGTGGCGCCCGGCTATGATCATATTACCAGCGCCATAGGCGGGGCGATTGCAGCAGCCAACGGTGCTGATTTCCTTTGCTATGTAACCCCGGCGGAACATCTCCGGCTGCCGACGTTGGAAGATATGAAGGAGGGAATAATGGCCTCACGCATTGCGGCTCACGCGGCTGACATTGCTAAAGGAGTTCCCGGCGCTAGTCAGTGGGATGATCGGATGAGCGAAGCGAGGCGCAATCTTGACTGGTCCGTTATGTTTAAACTGGCTATGGACCCTGAAAAGGCGAAGCGCTACAGGTCGGAATCACATCCCGAGAATGAAGATTCGTGCACAATGTGCGGTAAAATGTGCGCGGTGAGAAGTATGAATAAAATACTTGACGGTGAAACCCCCTTGTAAAAATCTTGCAATCTTGCCAATCCGGGAATGGAGACACTGTATTTCTCAGCTTACAATATATTTTGAGACCTTATGAATTTTTTTAGGCAATTGCTGTTCTTTCACGTCATTGTTGACCTGGCTGCAGAAGAGCTCCTCCAGGCTTGGCTCTTCTGCAGATTAAAGGCCTTTTTAGCAAAATCACCCATTTATTTGTGGATTGACAATCTCAAATTTACCATTTTTAAACATAATATCTCCTTCAAATGAGAATTCTCTCAAGAATAGCGGACTTGCAAACTCGTCAACAACCATGGCAAGTGGAATATTGATTTTTAAGCCGTCAGCAAGATCAAAGTCCACAATATTTCCATAAGCTACATCTTGAAAAGTAAGCTGGTGATATTCTGCTGGAAGAACATAAGTGTAGCTTTTGTTGTTGGTTTTTAATACAACACTATGCTCGTTTTTATGATAGGTAAAGGAAAGCATCGTCTCCACCTGCGCCAGATAATCACTGAACAGATAATCAACATAACCAGCTGTTCCATCCGGCTTTAAAACATGCAACTCATCAACGGATACTCCTGTGCCCGAATCTACATTAAGCACGCACATTATTTCGTCTTTTCCATCATGATCTATGTCATCTTTCTTGAGAACAGGCAGAATAAATCTCGGTGTTGTATATGTCCAATCGAAAATTTGAGTTTTATTCCCATATTTAAGTACAACACCAGTGGGCTTTATCCCGTACAAATAAATATCCTCCGGTGGAAGCTCGGCCAGCAACGGGTATTTTGTGCTCTTGTAGCGGTCACTTGTAATGATTGAGCTCTCTGTTAAATCCTTGATACTTATTATATCAATTTGCCCGGTTGCGGAAGTCCACCAATTCGCCTCCGGTGCTCCACCTGTCATAAGACCTTCCACATACCAACCGTGCTCGCCTTTGACAAGCCATAGCCAGCGCGGAAAAACTCCTGTCTCAAAAGCAGAATCCCCTCCATCTTTAATATCCAGCTCCAACTCGTAGCAAGCCTTATGTTCGCGGACATCTTCACTAATAACTCTTACATCACCAATTTCTACAGTGTTCCATACGTCCTGTCCGTTGGGATTAAAAGGCGCTGCATGCTCAAGGGAGAGAAGCGCACGGTAATCGCTTGCAAGCAGTGCTTCGATATAGACCTCCATAGCCTGCCTGGCGGTTTGCGCATGACAGGACACTCGTTCCCACTGGGCAAATTTTACCTTCGCATCTATTATAACCAGCTGATTATTCTCCCGGCCAAAGGTAATAATCTCAGTTTCGTCATACTTCCCACCGCCGCTGTCTGCCAAATGGTAGATAATCGTTGCGGTATCTCCTTGTACATCAAGTTCATAATTGACAACCCACGGGCTGGAACCGCCAATATTATAATTCCATTCTTCACCAGAGCGTTGTTTTTGTTCGGCAATAAATTTTCCTTTCATGCTTTCAGACATTATTTCGTAGCGTAGTTTCCCATCCCGTGTCTTTAAAGCCTCCGCCCAAGTTTCAGCCATCTGAATTTTTTCTGCATGATCATAATTAGAAGCAGCATTAGGATTTGTCAGAAGCCCAATCCCAACGGCTACCACTGCAATTACTGCCACAACAATTACCCACAGGGCAGGGCGTTTGTAATTCAGTACGTTCTTAATGCGGCCCCTTGCGCCCGTTTCCCCAAAGGCAAGAGGACTTCCGCCGATCATTTTTCTGTTTACTGCCAGTGATAATAAGGATGTGCTGTAATCCTTTTTGATGTCTGTACCAAGTTCCTTGATCACCCGTTCATCACAGGACATTTCCATATCACGGCTCATAAGTATAAAGCTGAGCCAGACAAGAGGGTTAAACCAATGAACACAAAGCACCAAAAACGCAAAAGGCTTAATGATATAATCAAATCGTCTAATATGGGTTTGCTCGTGCTTTAAAATATAGCTTTTTTCTGTTTCCGAAAGTCCTATTGGCAGATAAATCTTAGGATTTATGATTCCAAGCACAAAAGGCGTGGCAATGTTTTCGCACTCAAAAACATTGTCCTGTAAGAGTACTGCCATGCGGACTTTGTGTTTTAACAACAAATATGATGCAACACTGTAAATTATGAGCG
>JAQVLN010000170.1 GCA_028704155.1 Desulfitobacteriaceae bacterium | reverse complement strand
GTTTACGCTAGCCTTTGTGCTAAATAAAATATTTTCGAAAAAAGAAATAAAAAAGGATAATCAAAGTGGCTCCCTAAATGTTTAAATCAAAGCATCATAAGACAATTCTCGTAATAGACGTTTTTTCGAAAATTGCTAAAATAACTTGAGCTGGAGAAAGACTCCAGCTTTTTACAGTAAAATTCAGTTTTTTTAGGGCATTTAAGTGCCAATTTTATGTGATAAAAATTAAATTATAATTAGCCTGGGGTAATTGGAGGAGACCTTCCATGGTAACCGAAAAAATTAGAGATTTCCTGAATAAAGAATCTGTTATACAATTAACATTATTAAAAACCATTTTTGGTGTCATGGGCTTTCTCATAATTTTTTTACTTATTTATGGTAAGAATTATTGGGAAAAACAAGCTCTGAAAGATAAACTCAATTTATTATCTGAGCTCAATCATATACAAATCCAATCGGAATTTTTAGCAATTAAGAATTTAAAAGAAAACGTAAGTTTTTCAAAAGAACAAAAAATAAACGAGTTAACAAATCTTATTAAACCACTTATAGACCGGAGTAATAATGCAGTTAGTTATTATGATATTGATTTAGATCTCATTATAAAAAATTCAAATAAGTTATTAGAAAATAAAGATCTGATTATAGGAACAAAAGAGAAGATTAATAACTCAAAATATTTGAGTTTAAACATACCAATTTATGATAAGGATAAATTATCAGGGTATGTTTGGGCTTATGCCCCGATTGGCAGTGATGTTATGATATCTTTTAATGAAACCAGCATACTTATTATTTTAGTATTAAGTTTGTCGGTATTAATAATCTTTCTAATCAGAAAACATATCCAACAGATTGAGCTGTATATAAATAAATATTGTAAAATGATAACCGGTAATATAAAAGCTACTGAACAAGATCAGATTTTAACTAAATTACCTGAATTAAGGCCTGTTTTTAATAAAATCGCTTCATATACGGATGATTTAAAGAAGATAAATGTAGAATTGGAATTACAAAGATTCAAAACAAATAAAATCCTGGAGGGTATTTCTGATGGATTTTATTTGCTGGACTCTAATTGGCAGTTCGAATTTATTAGTAATAAAACCAAAAAGTTAATGAACGTTGAGAATATCGAATTATTGGGTAAAAATATATGGCAGGCTCTTCCTCAACTAAAAGGTTCTTTAACATACCAAAAAGTTATTGAAGCAAGAACGGAAAACAAACCTGTTAAATGGGAATCCGGAGGATTTACTGCTTCAGGTAACTTCTATAAGTATCGCGCCTATCCTCTAAAGGAAGGCTTAGCAGTATTCTTTAGAGATATTACAGAGATTAAACGTCAAAAACAAGAATTGTACCGGTTGGAGAAACTTAATCTTATTGGACAGTTAGCAGCAGGAATCAGCCATGAAATAAGAAATCCAATGACAACAATAAAAGGATTTTTACAGATATTCGGCTCTAAATCCAAATATAAGGAAGATAAAGAAAGCATTGAACTTATGATCTCAGAAGTTGACAGGGCTAATGATATAATTTCGGGCTTTTTATCCTTAGCTAAAGCAAATCTGGATAATGATAAACCCCAAAATATAAATAGAATAATCAAAAGAATATTACCTATGCTGCAAGCAGATGCTTATAATAACAATAAAGAGGTTGTTATTGATCTATCTTCGGTACCCGATGTTCTGGTTAATGAGAATGAAATTAAACAACTAATATTAAATTTGGTACGTAATGGTTTAGAAGCAACTCCTGTGCCGGGAAGTGTAATAATCAGCACATATGAGGACAGAGATAAAGTAGTTTTGGTTGTTAAAGATCATGGTACCGGGATACCTGAAGAAATTCAGGATAAGATTGGTACTCCCTTTTTTACAACTAAGGAAACCGGAACAGGCCTTGGGCTGGCCATTTCCATAGGTATTGCTCAAAGGCATAAAGCAGTTTTTCAGTTTGAGACCGGAAAAAACGGTACTGTTTTTTATATAATTTTCCGGGCAATAAAAAATGAAGAAGCAACTACTAAATAAGATACGATGAGGAGAGTATCCTAAAGTGGCTAAAAAACCAAAGTATTATGCTATACGTGTTGGGCGTAAAACCGGAATAGAAACAACCTGGGAAGCATGCCAGGAATCGATAAAGGGATATTCGGGAGCAGTTTACCGGAGTTTTTGCGATGAACAAGCCGCATTGGATTGGCTGGATGGAGAAAAAGTCACTCTCATTGTTGGAGAAAGTAAAATTGAGCCTCAAGATTCGGAACAATTTGTTGATTATGATGTTTATACTGATGGCAGTTATTCTAATGGCAATTATGCCTGGGCTTATGTTTTCGTAAAAAATGATCAGATTATCTACGAAGATAAAGGTATTGGCAAAAATCCGGAAGCGGCAGCTATGAGGAATGTAGCAGGAGAAATAGCGGCAGTTCTTCAGGCACTAAAACGTGCTGCTGAAATGAAGGCGCGAATCCGCATTAATCATGATTATGCGGGGATTGCCTTTTGGGTGAACGGTGAATGGCGCACAAAAACCAAATACACGGAACTCTATGTCAAGCTGATGAAACAATATGAAGGAATATATATCTTTCAAAAGGTACAGGCTCATAGTGGTGATAAATATAATAACTATGTCGATAGACTGGCCAAGGATGCCTTAGGTATAGTATAGATGTTAAAATTATAGTGGAAAACATCCGTTCCGGAACTGAATCTCTAATTTGAAGAACTAAGCGACTCTGAAAAAATAATAAGGAGGAGTGAATATGCTTGATCTCCAAGGTGTATCTTTTGAAATAGAAGGAGAAAATGGTACCGAGATTCTAAATGGTATTGACCTGAAACTCTATGACAAAAAGATTTATGTAATTACAGGGCCAAATGGCGGCGGCAAATCTTCATTGGCCAAAATAATTATGGGTATTAATAAGCCAACCTCCGGTAAAATCCTGCTTGACGGCCAAGACATAACTGACATGAATATTACCGAGAGGGCGCGCCTGGGGATTGGTTATGCCTTTCAGTATCCGCCGCGCTTTAAAGGCCTGAAGGTTAAAGAACTTCTCGAGATGTCCGCTTCCAGGAATTCAGAAAAGGTGAATCTCTACGATCTGCTGCATGATGTTGGATATTCATAACAAAAAAGTCTATGTAGGGAGCTTTGATGGATATTTTTATGCTCTAAACAGTGATAACGGTGAACTGGTTTGGAAATTCAGAACTGTT
>JAQVLN010000060.1 GCA_028704155.1 Desulfitobacteriaceae bacterium | reverse complement strand
AGTCGGATACCTTTATTTGGTGCGCCCAAAATTAGTACCTCCAATACAAAAATAGAACCCAGCAAGATCAAAGGTTATTTCTAAAGCCTAGATTCTTGAGGGTTCTCTTTATTTTTAGCTCATTGGGACAAAATCAGTGATTTCCCGACAATCCCCTATCAGTATGTCGCTGGTCCTTCCTATTTACATAAGACGTGCCGTCACCTTAATCCCTCATTCCCCTCAACCCATAACACCCAAATCAATTTGTAGCTTCTTAAAAACTCATGGCTTTATATTGGTTACAGCCGGGTCAATTTCAAAAGTATCCCATTGCGGAGCGCCTCCAAGTATGAGATTGAACCACTTTTCTCGCTCCTTAACCGTATTATAGATGCTTTCGTCGATAGTATTTTTTTTAATGTAAGAATAATAGATATCCAGGGTAACATGGCTTCGTATTCGGAAATGTTTATATAAAAGACATAAAGACATAAAGACATGAAGGATAATTATATCCTCCATGTCTCGCAGGTTTAGCAACTAAATTAGACCAATTATGATTGCAATTGCACCAACCCCTATTGCAACCCAGTTTAATATTTTCTGAGGTGAAAATAGGCCTATTATACCACAAATTATAGCGATTGCGCCCATCCAGATTGGTTGCCATAAAAAGCCAATCACACCTATGATTATTGCGATCCAACCCAACCACTTACCAGTAGTGTCACTAAACTTGGCATTTCCTCCACTTTCAGTCATTTTTGGGTCCTCCTTTTTTATAAAATTTACTGAAACTCGTTTCTACCCCTCCTTTCTTATATGTATAGACTTTTACCATGTTTTTAATTTGCTGAGGTTGTTTGCAATGCCGTTTGGCAGGTTCAAAAGTCTAAAAAAGCGAGTTTTTCAATGGTCTCATCGTCACTGCGTTTGTGTATCAAATTCTTCTTTTTTATTACTCATTGAAAGAAGCCACATATTTTTGACCATTGCCTGGATTTCATTTCTTTTTATTGAAAGCTGGTTTGCTACCAGCATTGAGGCGATCCCGTGCGCATAAAACCACATATCCGTAAACATCCTGTTTGCCACATCGAAATCCCTGTCGATCCAAGGTGGGATGCCGCTTTTGATAATCTCCTTGCAATCGTCCTCGACAAACTCGCTCAGCTTCTTGCCGGAGAGGACGTCGGACATAAACAGCAGACAGAACAGATTGGGCTCTTCCAGTGCGAAATCTATATAGGCCATGACCACATTCATAAGAATTTTTTCGTCGCTTTCCACCTTGTTGAAATACTCGCTATAGTATTGGTTTGCCGTTATGAACACATCCGCCTTTAGTTCGGCCATGTTGGCGTAATAACTGAAAATGGGCTGTGTTGAGCAGCGAAGCGCCTGAGCGACATTGCGGGCGCTCAGGCCGTTGATCCCATTTTCCCTGACGAGCCCGAAAGCGGTTTGCAAAACATCTTTTTTGCTGATTTTTTGTTTTGGCGGTATCAGAAGTCACTCCTTACATACATAACATAGGATATATAACAAGCGATATGTATCCTATGTTATATTATAACACATAAAAAGCCTCCTGTCTAAATTTCATCCTGCACAAGGATCACCGATGAATGCTGTGGTGGTGGAAATTCCATGATGTTTGGTATGGGAAAGAGCAATGCCAAGGTTTATGTTAAATCCTCAGAGGGTATCAGGTTTTCGGATATAGCCGGTGAGGATGAAGCCAAAGAAAACTGGCTAATGTTGTCAATGAAGCCACTCTGCGTGCTGTGCGTGACGAACGGAAATATGTAACACAAGAAGATTCTGAGGAAAGCATCAAAGTTATTATCGCCGGATATCAAAAGAAAAATGCAATTCTAATGGATAAAAAAGTTGATTGTCGCCTATCATGAGGTTGAGTCTGTTGTAAAAATAGCTATAAACCATGATAAATCAAGGAATTTTGCTTAATCACGTCGAATTATTGATTTAAGAGGTAATTATGCAAATGTAAAAAGTAGCAAAATACAGGAGGTTTTGTTCATCGAAGTCAGCCCTGGTCAGATCAGCACTTACAATATTATTTGTTCCCCATTATTAATGGCCAATTATAAATCCTCCTCTCCCATTTTACTTTTTATTCGTTGGTGGCTCGCTGTTGCGCGGGTAGGTCTTGTTCCAACTGCCGTAGTTGCGCACATGGGTCCATGATTTATAGGCCGGGTCATCCAGCACTCGGTTCGCGGCAAAATAAGTCTCCTTATGTAAGAATGAAGGAGTTGTTTCAACAATAGGCAAGGGTTATTCAGCTCGGTTTGGGGTGTTGCCGCGTAATGCTATCATAGTACAAGGGATTTTTCCAAGTTAATTAGGGGATATATAGTTACTATAGTAATGAACTATTTCCAATCAAATATTTCATTATTTGGAGGTGTCTGTGGAAAAACACATAAACAGGGGAGGCTGCAAAATAACCTATGAGTATTTACCGGGAAGCCATGCCATCACCATTATTTTAGTACATGGATATGGACTGCATCGTGCCATGTGGGAGCCGCAAGTTGAATTTTTGCAGAAAAAAGGCTACCCTGTCATTAACATTGATGTTCGCGGTCACGGAAACTCCCGCCCCACCGGTGAATTCAGCGTAAAACTGGCAGCAGAGGATATTCGAGCTATAATAGACAAGGAAAGTCCGGAACAGTCCTTGCTGTGCGGGCTTTCAATGGGGGCTTTTGTAGTACAGGAATATGCTTTCCTTTTCGGCGGTGCTGCGGGTTATATGCTGACAGGGGTCACGCCATTATGTATTCCTTATCCCAAATGGGAAAAGATATTGCTTGCATACTCCGGCCCAATTATGAAGTTTTTCTACACATGGGCAGGATTGAAAAAAGCTATGTCAAAAGGAAGCACCTATACAAAACCGGCATTACTGCGTGTCGGCCAGATGTTTGAGGAAATAGAAAAGCAGGAATTTCTTGTTTCTTGGCAGGGTTTTACCACCTGTCTGCACGAAGAATCGTTTAAGTTTGATGCGCCGCTTCTTGTGGCAGCCGGTGAGCAGGATACAAGAGGAACCATCCAAAAACACCTCTCAGATTGGCAAACGCATTATCCGGGCTGTGTAGTAAAAACCCTCCCGAACGCAGGACATGTAGCAAATCTGGATCAGCCAGAGCAATTCAATAGAATACTGCTTTCTTTTATAAATGATTGCGAGTCAGCAAGATCACATTCGTAATATTGTTTTGGAAGAGGGGCAGTAAAAGCTCCTCAGTGACCGTTTACCAGCAAAAAGCCTTGAGTATGCACAAAATAATGTGCCTCAAAGCTTTCATCATTTCTTAATCTTATTTTATAAAATATTCTGCCATTCCCTGCGGTTATAGAGGATGCGCAAAACATGGACTTTATATTTTTCTTCATTAACAATATAGAAGGCAATATAATTTTCAACCAGAAGCTTGCGGACTCCTCTTTCGGCATACAGTTGATCCTGAACAACGCTGTGCCGCAACGGCATTTGACTCAGCCCCAGAATCTGCTCCTTGATTGATGCATAAATTCGCCTGGCAGCCGCAGACTCTTTCAGCGTGTCCGTTATATAACGGAGAATACCTTGCAAATCTCGTTGAGCAGGGAATTCGATGACTACCTTATACTCTGTCAAGGCCAAATTCCCTCTCAATCTCAGCAAATACTTCCTCTGCTGTACGACCTGTTCCTTTTTTCATGGATGCCAAACCTTCGTCAAGTAAGCGGTAAAGTTCGTATTTTCCGCTCAAACGCTCATACTCCGCATTAGACAAGACAACCAGATCACCTTTACCATTTTTGGTGATAAACACCGGCTCATTGTATTTGTTGCAAAACTCTGAGATTTCATTGTATTTATTGCGCAAGTCCGAACTTGGTCTAATAGTGGCCATTACATAACCTCCATTCGGTTTATACTCATATTTTATCAAAATATTGATACGTTGTCAAAACAAGCTGACTTAATGCTTGACTCCCTTTTACTTTGTTTTATCCGTATCGTACATGTCGTCGATTTCTTGACGTGGAAAGGTTATAGGCAATTCTTCGTATTATCATCCATTTCTTAGGCAATCTATATGTCAAGAGATAGCTCGTTCCACAGTCGTGCCAAACTTAAAAGAGCGATCGCGTTCGTCTTCACGGCCTCGATGGCCGGTGAGCCGGTCATTCTGCTGGTCTGTCTCGCCGCAAAGCAGGGAGCTATTAGGGTTGTATTTCTTGATGTTTTGTTCAGGCTCAGCTTCGCTTGATGTGGCGTAGCAATACTTGCATCCATTTAAGCAAGTATTTGGCCAACCGATATCGATGCTGTCAACACTGATATCTAACGGCCATTGACTAGAAACACCTTACTTGTCGATAGAGTTCAAGCACCGGCTGAATAATCTTGGTTACGATATCCTCACTATTGTTGAGCGAATACAAGTCCTTGGTAAAAAAAGTCTTTTTGAACGCACAGTAACTATCCTCGTATCTATCGGCAGGACTATTAAAAATCTTATCCGAATTATAAGCAAACTCGAACATCAATTGTTCAAATTTCTTTTGGTTCTTTTTCGGTTTAATTTCGCTTAGACATCCAAAGTTTATTTTGGGCTGATCGATATCCTTATCTCCGAGTACAATACGAATAATGATGACTTTTAGATCGCCATGAAACCCAGTGACCGTCTGCCCGCCGTTCCATTTTGTCATATTTTCCGGGCAAAAGAATACCGTAAACGTTTTCGTTAGCCATTGAGAGACGTTACCAGGCTCCAAACCCGTTGAACTGCGGGTCGTCACACCGTACCCGGATGGTCGCCCGATAATGAAAGCCTCGTCTTCCTGTTGAATTAAACCCTCAATTTCTTTAATGAGATAAGAAACTTCGAAATAGAGTTTTTCTATAAAATTAAAAGCATTTTTGGTTTGTTTAATGAGTTCCGTCGTTTCCATATAACCTCCATCTTGTCGCTAAGCGGCGGTATAATCAACCTTCGAAAAACAAAATATCGGGGGTTTTAATATCACCAGCCACCTGTTTAAAATAAGTCCGTTTAAAGAAGAGACACTTGTCCACCTTGTTTATGTATTGTAATTCGTTAAGAATAGTGCAAAAGCCTATAAAGCTCCCTCTATAGCGAGCTGTCTTTGCCGAAAAGAATAGTTCCTCTTGTTCAGGTAAGGAACAATCCGTTTTTATTTCAAGGAAAGACCTGAAATCTCTTAAGTCCTTCTTCTCCAAAAGGTTGTATAAATCCAAAGCGAACGAATAATTTGGAAGCTGAAGGCCCTCACTTTCAATCAATCTTAAAAGTATCCTCGAAACGACTTGCCAGTTGATCCATTTGAAATTACAGGCCGGCTTGATTGTAACCTCAAGATATTTTTCTTTAATGTAGTAATAATCCGCAGTAATCGCTACCAAAAGAAATTCTTTCCCTAAAGACTTAGCCTCCAGCATTCCTCCCTCAATCTCGCGGATTAACTGGGATTTATGATCCTCTGTTTCCTGGCCAAACCCAGATAAGTATTTTGCTTCAAATAAAATATAATAATTACCTACGATTATAACGACATCGGGTTCCGTATAATCGTCAAAACTTGGCCAAAAAACAAATTCTGCTTCCTCCAATTCTTCGTTGCTCAGGGTTATTCCTAATTGGCTTAAAAAACTCTTTAAATAAACTCTTCGATCGGCATACTTGAGAAAAGAAAACACATTGGATGTCAAGATATCTTCCGACCGGGATAGTTGTGTGGGTAATTTTCCTTTGATTTCAGCTATATACAATCATCTATCCCCTCCTGACTTAGTGTTGCTTCTTCCAAGTATGTTTATATAATCTCCTTAGTAGAGAAATTTTCTGTCAAGATATCCTTGCAAGGCATTTGCGAATTCTTCCGGATGTTCTTTTTGCGGCCAATGCTTACATCCTTTCATTAAATATATCTCGCAATCGGGAATCCTTTTGCCGGCAAGGATCGCCCCTTTTACAGGAACCGCTTTGTCCAGCGTGCCATGTATAAGCAATGTGGGTACATTGATTTCTTCAAGCCTTCCGAACAGATCGGTAGTAAAGCCGGTCGGCGTAATCTCACTTCTTTGAAAGGATATGAAGGGCTGGCCTGCACCAGGCTCCAGCATCGCTTTGATTACTTCAGCGACTAAAGCATCACTCACTTTTGATTTATCACCGAACAAACTGTATTTTAAGGAGAATCTGATGATGGATGGAAATTTGTTCGTCCATGCGTAGATATTGTCATTGAGCTTTGAACGAATATACCAATAAGTTAGCCTGTGCCATGGCAATTTATCGAACAGTCCCCATGCGTCAACCGGCACAAGAACCTTAATAAGCTCCGGGTAGGTTAGCGCCATGTTCAAGCCTATACCGCCCCCCAGAGACAATCCAGCCAGAATGACCGGTCTTTCCCCAAACGCTTCAATTATGCCCTTTGCTGTCTCTGTATAAAACGACAAAGAATATTCGCCGTCTATCAGGTCGCTTGCCCCGTATCCTGGCAAATCCGGCGCAACGACCTGATACCGGCTGGATAGCAACGGAATCACCTCGGCCCAGGAAAGCATTGCTGAATCCACACCGGCGCCATGCAATAGTACGATCGTATCGTTACCGTCTCCGGCACAATAGCAGGTTATCCCTACGCCATTTACACGGATATGCTTTTTCTCAATTTGGTTAGTCAATTAGGCTCACCTCCGCCATTGCTTCCAGCCATCATCAATTAGATGATCAACGAAATAGCGCAGGCACTCTTAACCGCTCCTTTTCGTATTTGAAATTTAATGAAGGAAATTGAATAATTATTATAGAATAGACTTATTTAAAGGCTTGTTAAGTAAAAACCTGGAAGGTGGGGTTGAGTTGAAAAAATTGCTGACCTGGACGATTGCGGGGCTGCTGGTGCTTGTTTTGTCAGCCTGCTCTGCAAATAAAACAAATACAGCAAATGTTACTGTGCCCGCAGAGAAACCGGTTAGCAATACTCCGTCACCGGATACTGACACGGATTTGGAAATGAACTATGAGATTAAAAAGGAACTATTTATTCAGGATGATGTCAGGGTCGAGTATCCGGTCATCATCAATCTAAAAGATGATGCTAAGGAAAAGAACATCAACGAGCTTATAAAAGATGAAGCACTCGAAACATATCTGAAGACAATCCGGGGATTAGAGTCCGGACAGAAGTATACAGCAGAAGGAAGCTGCGAAATTAAGCTGAAAAGCGATAGAATTTTGAGTATAGCATATTCCAGCTATAATAATTTTACTCCTTCGGCACATCCCTACTATTTATTCTATACCACAAACATTGATCTGGAAACAGGAAAAAAGCTGGCACTTACCGACTTTATTTCTGAAATTGACGGGGATTTCATTAACGCTTTGAGGCAAGCTGAATATGCAGGTAAGCATGACCAGGAGTATGCACAGGATATTAAGAACAATACCTTTGACTCATACGCCAGCGATGAGGACTTGATTGATGCGCTTTCTCAAGGGGCTGCCAACAATGTTTTTTTCTATGTAACTGATAAAATACTTGGTATAAGCATGCCGGTGGCCCATGTGGCTGGAGACCATGCTGAGTTTGAAATTCCCCTGAGCAAAATAAAGCAGTAGCCGAGGGGCCAACAATTTCGACAGCGAATATCATTAATTGCACCTGTGCCATCCGATCCATTTGCATGGAATCCGGTGTTACAATACAATCATAGGCTAAAACATGCACTCCTGCTGCAACAACTTCTTGTAAAGCTTTACCGAATCCCGGATGGGTCACATCGTTTGGAATGAAATACTTAACCTATGAAGCGAATACTGTGACACTCTCAGAGGAAACGGAGAGCAACGGAGAAAACAAACCCGCTCCTAAGGGTAGAGAGGCGCACTTCTACTCGACCATCTATATCCTGTCAATCCTGCAATAACCAATATTTGAATTTGAGGTGATTATTAATGGATTTACAGAAGTTGATATTAGCGAACAACGCCTGCTTTAAAGCGGGCAAAACAATAATTCCCAAAGGCATCATGTTACACTCCACCGGGGCAAATAACCCGTGGCTGAAACGCTATGTTGGCCCGGATGACGGTTTGCTCGGAAAGAACCAATACAATAACCACTGGAATCAAGATAAGCCCGGCGGTCGTCAGGTTTGTGTTCATGCCTTCATCGGCAAGCTGGCAGATGGAACAATCACTACTTATCAAACCCTACCGTGGAACCATCGTGGCTGGCATGCCGGGGGTAAGGCAAATGATACGCATATAGGTTTTGAGATTTGCGAGGACGGTCTTTCGGACAGCACCTACTTCAACAAGGTGTACCGGGAGGCAGTTGAACTTTGTGTATATCTTTGCAAGCTCTATGGTTTAACCGAACAGAACATCATCTGCCACAATGAAGGTTACAAACTGGGCATAGCCAGCAATCACGCTGATGTGATGCACTGGTTTCCTAAGCACGGGAAGTCAATGGACACTTTCCGGGCGGAAGTCAAAAAGCTGCTCACCAAAAGCGAAACACCAAAACCTCCGGCAGCACCTATCCCGAGTGAACCGAAGAAGCTGTATTGCGTCCAAGTCGGTGCTTATTCGGTTAAAGCAAACGCAGATGCCATGCTCGAAAAGGTAAAGGCAGCAGGCTTTAAGGATGCTTTCATTAAAACAGAATAAAGCTTTAACTCTCATGCCCATCGAGCCGGATTCTCTGCTCGGTGGGCTATCTTTTATTTAGGCGGTTAAATTTTCCGGCTTTAAGTAGAAGGAAACAATGGTCTTATTTGCTAAGGACGGATTTCCTTCGGATTGGAGGAACCGAAATGACAGATACACAAAGAACGCAGATAAAGGAACTGCGCCTTGCCGGATACGGCTATAAGAAAATTGCCCAGGCGCTTTGTCTTTCCGTGGATACGGTCAAATCTTATTGCGGAAAGAACAACCTCGCAGGTGTGATGGCAGGTACTCCTTCCTCTTCTGTCGATGGAAGGACCTTCTGTAAGCAATGCGGCAAAGAACTGCTGCAAAAGCCAAATCAAAAGGCCCTCCTATTCTGCAGTAAGGAATGCAGGCAGACCTGGTGGAATGTTCCATACTGTGGTTACCGAAGAAATCACCGACAGCAGACAAGGCTCAGTACGATTAATGCCTTTCTCTACACCCTCCGCAAACAAGAAAACCTACTTACTGAATTTGACGAAAAGCTGTGGTGCAGCCTTGTGGACTACGCTACTGTTTATGATAAAAACGATGTACGGTTCACCTTTAAGGACGGAACGGAAATTCAGGCATAAGCTACAAAAAATAGAAACTCCCCAGTGCTGACTTTAATCAGTGGTCAGAGAGCAGTATTAAACTCAAGCATTGCCAGGAGATTTCCTTGTTTCCTTTATCTTTGGTATAGTATTATGAATAAAAAGGCAAACAAAATCAGATGAACTCCAGGTGGTATTTTAGTGGAAACAAATCATTCAGTGATGCAAACGATGCAGCCCGGTAAGCTGTTTATGAAGTATCTAATCCCGTCCTTGTTCGGCATGCTGTTGATGGCGATCAATCTTTTAATTGACGGTCTATTCGTCAGTCATGGCGTTGGCGAACAAGCCCTGGCGGGGGTAAACATTGCCTCGCCGATTTATTCGATCATTTTTTCTATTTCCCTGTTAATTGGCATGGGGGGTGCCACGCTATATTCCATTGCCCTGGGTAAAAATAATCCCCGGCGGGCGCAAGAAATATTTACCCATGCGCTTATTCTGGCAGTTGTGACGACAGGGTTGATTATTGGACTCTGTTTATTATTTGAGCAACAGCTTGCTTATTTATTCGGGGCTACCGATCCGATTATGCCTTACGTGGTGGATTTTCTGCACATTATTCTTGTATTTGGGCTTGTCTACGTGCTGGAGAATATTTTAAGCATTTTCATCAGAAATGACGGCAATCCTACGCTGGCAATGATCGGATTAGCGGTAACATCTGTAGTGAATATTATTTTAAATTATATTTTTATTTTCGTTTTTCACTGGGGGGTAAAAGGATCCGCTTATGCCACAGTAATCGGTACGGTTATCGGCACTGTTGTTTTACTGATACACTTCTTGACGCCGAAAAAACAATTACGGGTCGTGCGTACCAAACTTGATCTTTCTATGCCAGGCAACATTTTCATCATTGGATTTCCCAGTTTTATCGTGGAAGGTACAGCCGCTGTGATGATAATCGCCTTCAATATCACCTTTAGCCATTATGCGGGAGAAACCGGGCTCGTAGCCTATTCTGTCGTCAACTATATGCATGTGGTGTTTCTGATGTTTTTTATCGGGATTGGCGCAGCTGTGCAACCGATTACCAGTTACTATTATGGGGCGAGACTTAACCGGCGAATGAAAGAAATTATCAGGATTGGGCTCAGCACCGGATTTGGCCTTGGAGCAGCTGTATTTATTTTTGGCCTGGTTGGCAAAGGGTTAATTATTAACATGTTCGGGATCGATGTGCCCCAAATCGTAGCTTATACGCGAATTGGCATTGTCTACTATTTTGCCGGGTACCTATTTTTAGGCATTAACATGGTCTTGGTGCAATTTTATCAGTCCATCGCGAAAACCCGCATTGCTACATGGGTTACCTTATGCCGCAGCTTGATCTTATTCATCCCTTTGCTTTGGATTATGCCGTCTCTTTTCGGAGTTAATGCAATTTGGCTGGTTTTCCCCGTCGCCGAGGGGTTAACGGTACTGCTTATTTATCTGGCATTAAAATTCAAATGGATAGAACTTGTGCCAAAGGAAATTGGGAAATAAGAAAAACTTTCTTTTTATCGCAGATGCTATTTTTTCAGTATTACCGTCAACACCCGAATACCGAAACGATAGCCGCCATGCTTGAATAAAGCAATCCCTGCCGAATCCAAAGTCTAAGGTTAAGCGATGAAATTCTTTTGTATATATTCCCTGAAATATTTGTAATAGATTGCGCCCCACATAGGAGTCTTTGTATAGTAATATGCTTTTTCTTTAGACAAATCGTAGATTATTGGTATCTCAAACGCCGCAAAGCGTTTTTTAGGTCTTGATACAGCAACTTCAATTGCTTTATCAGATACATTTTCGGAAATCAAAACATTAAAAGCTACTAATCCAGTCTGAAGACCTCGGGGTAAACCTTTGTAATTGTTTAGAGCGTAATCCACACAACTTGATGAGTAGTTAGTGATATCGTCAGCATCAATTTCATTGACATGTGCTACAAAAGAGAAAATTTTCAGTTTTGTGGCCAACCATTTTACCTTAAATTGTTCTTCATAATAACTTTTTACATCGAAGGATCCTATTTGAAATTCCTCACTTTTGTTAAAACGATTTGACACAACGCCAAAATAATCTGTGTTTTTCATCTCTGCTCCTCCTATATCATTAAAACAATTTCTTTCTCAAATACTGACCAAGAAGTATGACTTTCTTGCGTACGATTTCAGATAACGGTTCGCGTGTCACCGAAGTCTGGTTACTACTTTCATATCCCCCCCAGATTCTGGTAACATGCTGTTAGGCGTCGGACTTCATTTCCCTCTTATTCAACTTTTGGAAATATAAGATACTTCTCATCTACCCAAAAATCACGACCACCCGGTGACATTAAATTGACGAAGGAACCTTCTCTTTTCAAAATTCTACCTCTGATCTCGTTAGTAATTTTAGTTGAAGTTGACGAACTTATATCGTTAAACCCAATAACTTCATAGATTGGGGTTCCTTCTTTAAGGTAAACATCTCCCTGTACTTGTTTAATATTATCTTTGGTCAATTTAATCGTTTCAGATTCAGGAATCCATCCTTTAAAGTTGATTGGGGTATCATATACTGGAATCGATACATATAACCATAACTGTTGATCTTGGCATTGTGCAGCATCTAAAACTTGAATAACTGTGTTTGGTTCAATTGGACGCAATTGAACCAGACCTTGAATAGGAAGAACATAAATTTGAGATTCTTTCAAGACTAACCTTTGTTTATCCTTGTAATCCTGAAAAAGCATAGATACTGTATTAACTTGATCCAACTTCATATACAACTCTTTATTTTCATTTTCTAATGTTTGAATCCTACTATTTAAATTTGTCTGATTAGAACATCCAGTGATTGAGACAACAATACTCAGAAGAAAAATTAAAACCAATAATGATTTCTTCACAAAAAATTCCCCCCTTCAGAGACAAACCCAGAAGAGTCTGTCGTCTAACGTCTTGTGAATTCCCGAAGTCTGGTTACTACGTTCACACATGGAGTGAGTTATCCTGCGATGAGGCATTGGCATCCGAAATGTCCCGTGAGGAAAGAAAACTTTATGGCGAAGCCATTTTGAACACGATGGACATGCGTCATCTCATCATAGTCGTATGATTTTACATGACCTATGCCGCCTCGTGCTTATCATAGGTGGTACTATGTCAATAAAAAGTACAACCTAAACTGGTACAATTCCATATTACCCAGTTTTACCCAAATATTTTCTTAACTGTGTATAATAATAGAATTCATACTCTTTGGGGGATAAATATCCGCAATGACTATGACTCCTTACTGTATTATAGAAAGTTTCAATATATTCAAAAATGAGTTTATAGGCATGATCAAAGTTCCTGATTTTAAAGCAGTAGAGCCATTCCCTTTTTATCAAAGCGTGGAAGGATTCGATACATGCATTTTGCCATGGGCTAGCCTTCTGAGAATAGCTCGGTGCGATTTTATCTAGGAGACTGTTGTAAAAGTAGTTTTTCCGAAAGTTGATGTCCATATTTAGCACAAATCGCATATTTATAACACTATATATTGTGGTTTTTAAGACTTGCAATATTGATTTTTGGTGTTTTACAACAGACTCCTAGGGCTTCAAGATAACTACTACTGACATATTGCGACCCTCTGTCCGAATGAAGAACCAAGGGCTGTATGGTACGCCTTAACTTTCTAGCTTCAAGAACACACTCCACGACCCATTTTGCTTCTAACGTTTCAGATAGTCTCCAAGCAATAATCCTTCGCGAGAATAAATCCATGATACTGGTTAAATAAACAAAGCCCTTTTCAGTATGAA
>JAQVLN010000059.1 GCA_028704155.1 Desulfitobacteriaceae bacterium | reverse complement strand
AAATCCTGCTTGACGGCCAAGACATAACTGACATGAATATTACCGAGAGGGCGCGCCTGGGGGTTGGTTATGCCTTTCAGTATCCGCCGCGCTTTAAAGGCCTGAAGGTTAAAGAACTTCTCGAGATGTCCGCTTCCAGGAATTCAGAAAAGGTGAATCTCTACGATCTGCTGCATGATGTTGGATTGTGTGCTCAGGATTATATCTACAGGGATCTTGACAGTGGCCTCTCAGGTGGAGAAATGAAAAGGATTGAAATTGCTACCATCCTATCAAGAAACCTTAAAATAGCAGTGTTCGATGAACCGGAAGCCGGGATAGATTTATGGAGCTTTCAGAAGCTGGCAGAAACATTTCGGAGTATTCATCAAAAATATGAAACAACAATTGTTATCATTTCTCATCAGGAACGGATTTTGGAGCTGGCAGATGAGATCATTCTCTTGGTAAACGGTAAGGTCAGTTTGCAATCAGAAAAAGAGCGAGTGCTTGCCGGAATTTTGCAAAGTGATGATTGCTTATGCAGTATTAAATGTGAAAAAGGGGTTGGCCAAATTGCTGAATACACTGGATAGATTAATGCTGGAGAAAGTGGCCGACCTGCATGAAATACCTCAAGGCGCTTATAATATCCGCAAAAACGGACAAGGAGTTCAGAGGAATACCACGGCTAATATTGATATCGTAACTAAAAAGGATAAACCAGGAATAGATGTGATTGTTAAACCATATACAAAAGGAGAAAGTGTACATATTCCCGTAATCATTACACAAGAGAATATTGATGACCTGGTATATAATACTTTTGAAATTGGCGAATACTCGGACATACTGATTGTAGCAGGATGTGGAATCCATAATTCGGGAAGCCGTAAATCACAGCATGATGGGATTCATACCTTCTTTGTCCATAGAGGGGCCAAACTAAAATATATAGAAAAACACTATGGACAGGGAGAAGGGCAGGGGCAGAAGGTTTTAAACCCCAAGACGGTGATAGAAGCCGAGGAAGGTGCAGTAGTAGACCTGGAACTGATCCAGATCAAGGGTATAGATTGTACAAAAAGGGATACGGAAATCAGGTTGAAGGATAGGGCCAAGCTGGTTATTACTGAACGGTTATTAACCTATCAGGATCAGGAAGCGGAATCCAGTATTGTTGTAGAATTGGTCGGGGTAGATTCTTCGGCGCAGATTATTTCCCGTTCAGTTGCTCAGGATAATTCCCGTCAGGTTTTTCAGTTTGATTTGGCAGCAAGAAATAAGTGCCGGGGCCATATCCAGTGCGATGCAATCATCATGCATAATGCCCAGGTTCTTTCAACTCCCAGGATTTCCGCTTATCATAATGAAGGACAACTAGTGCATGAGGCTGCAATTGGCAGGATAGAATCTGAGCAGCTTATTAAACTTATGTCCCTGGGGCTTACGGAGAAAGAAGCCGAAGACACTATTCTTATGGGGTTCCTTAAGTAAACTCAACTTAAAATATGTACAATTATAGGCAGAAGTTCAGGTTTTTCTGGTAGTGTTCATTTTCCGCTTGTCTGACGCTATGCTAAAAGATATAAGGCTGGCTGAGATATTTATTAAAGAGCCCGGGGTTGATGCATCTGATACTTGCTTCCTCCAAGGTTACTGTTTTGCATTTAACCAGATTAGCAAGGTCAAAGTCCATTGAAGTCATCCCTGCTTTAAGGCCGGTCTGGATAACAGTGTCAATTTGGTGGGTTTTGCCCTCGCGGATCATATTCCGGACAGCATCATTGGCTACCAGTATTTCCAGGGCAGCTACCCTGCCGTTGCCATCCAGACGAGGAAGAAGCTGTTGGCAGATAATGCCCTGCAGGACAGCAGCCAGTTGAATTCTAACCTGCTGTTGCTGATGGGGAGGGAAAACATCAATTGCCCTGTTGATTGTCTGGGCAGCTGAGGAGGTATGAAGGGTGGATAAGACTAAATGGCCGGTTTCCGAGGCCATGAGGGCAGTATTGATAGTCTCCAGGTCGCGCATTTCCCCGACGAGGATTACATCCGGGTCCTCCCGCAGGGCTGATCTTAAGGCATTAGCAAAAGTCAGGGTGTCATCTCCGACTTCACGCTGGTTAATTATGCTGTTGTGGTGTTTATGTAAATATTCGATTGGGTCCTCGATAGTCAGGACATGGCATTTGCGGGAATTGTTGATATGTCTGACTATTGATGCCAAGGTGGTCGATTTACCTGAACCAGTCGGTCCGGTTACCAGGATCAGACCCCGGGGTTTTAAAGCCAAAGTTTTGAATACTTCCGGTAAGCCGAGTTGGTCAATACTGGGAACTTCCGGCATTAAAACCCTGATTGCTGCTGCCAGGGTTTGGCGCTGTCTGAAAACGTTGACCCGAAAGCGGTTTATTCCGGTTAGAACATAGGAAAAATCCACTTCCCCTTTTTCCTTCAGACGCCTTGTAAAAGATTCTCTTAGCAATAATTGAGAAATCAGGCGTTCTGTATTTTCTGGGGTCAGCGGCTCAGCATTCTCCAGGGGTACTAATGCTCCGTTAATACGGTAAATCGGGGGCAGGGAGGCTGTAAGATGCAGGTCCGAAGCTTTTAATTCCAGGGCTTTCAGCAGCAGGTCTTTAATGTTTTCGTTCATCCGGGACACTCCTTACTCTATACTATGGATTCAATACCCATATCCATAGTCGACTATGACTTGGAAATAACGGGTATTGCGCTTGCGGCAACGTTTTCTTCACCTTCCTTTTTTCAATGTTTGCCGTAACATTTTGGCATTGAGAACTTGATCTTTATATGTGTATTTCCGTTCATCCTGTCGAACTCCACAGATTAAATGTAACTGTTTGTTGTCTAATTGCCGAACAGTTTGGATAAAGTTATGGCTGCTAAACCAACTGTCCACGAGTACATATTTGGCCTTGAATCCATGTTTGACAGCCCGTTTTAGCATATTAAGACCATTTTTGATTTTACTGACGCTGCATTTGCGTAGGCATTTAGCACCGCATGATTTGTGATTACGTTGTTTTTTGTATTGTTCTTTGCGGTGTCGGGCTTTCTTTAACGACTTTTCCGCATGATAACACCTCGTTTTTGATTGATTTGGCTGATACTTAATTATACCAAAAAACCAGTGTTCATGCGGATTTTACATGTAATAGGCCCTTTTTAAAAATGTTATTTTGTCTGTTTTAGTGGGTGCGAAAATTCAGAATCTATTAACCAATGATTCGCAAGCAGGATTTTATGTTTTGGTTAGGAATAAAAAATAGGCCCGGTCGAAATATTATCCGATGGAGCCTTTTTTATCTAAGGATACCTTAAGCTTGTATCAATAAGATTTTAGTTACGGGATAATATTGGCAATAGGATAAATAGCTGATATTAAGGGGGTAACATTATGGACAGTAAGGTTACAATGAAAATATCGGGTATGTCCTGTGCTGCCTGCGCGGCCAAAATTGAAAAAAAACTTAACAAGCTGGCCGGAGTGAAGCGGGCTACGGTAAACCTGGCCTCAGAAAAAGCAACTATAGAATATGAGAGTTCTGAGTTAAAAGTGGCAGCAATGATTAACTCAATTGAAACTTTGGGGTATAAAGCTGAACGGGAGGAAGATTTAAGCTGGGACAGGGAAAAGGAAGAACAGGAAAAAGAAATCAGGCGGCTCAGAACGGAAGTGTTTATTTCGGCAGTATTGAGTTCGCCTTTAATTTTAGCGATGATATTGTCCCTGATGCCTGTTCACCTGGTTATTTTCGATTATTTGCACTTTTTACACAATGAATTTTTTCAACTGCTCGTTGCCACACCTGTCCAGTTCATCATTGGCTCCAGGTTTTATCGGAACGCTTATTACTCATTGCGTGCCAAAAGCGCCAATATGGATGTTTTGATTGCTATGGGTACCTCGGCAGCTTATTTCTTCAGTCTGTATAATGTCTTTTTCCAGTCTGTGCCCCAGGGCATGATGAAAGATTTGTACTTTGAGGCGGCTGCTGTTGTCATAACCCTAATCTTGCTGGGCAAATACTTGGAAGCTGTGGCCAAAGGCAAAACCTCTGAGGCTATCAAGAAGCTGATTGGTTTGCAGGCTAAAACTGCCAGAGTTATCAGAAACGGCAGGGAAGAGGATATACCGCTTGAAAATGTGGATGTTGGGGATATTGTGGTTGTCAGGCCGGGAGAGAAAATCCCTGTCGATGGCAGGATTGTCGAGGGTAGCTCTTCAATCGATGAATCTATGCTGACAGGGGAAAGCCTGCCGGTTGAAAAGAAGACCGGTGATAATGTTATTGGAGCAACCATCAATAAATTCGGGACATTCAAATTTGAAGCAGTCAAGGTAGGAAGGGATACAGCCCTCGCCCAGATTATCAGGATGGTTGAAGAAGCCCAGGGCTCAAAGGCACCTGTCCAGAAAATTGCCGATCAGGTATCGGGTGTGTTTGTACCAGTGGTGGCCGGCATAGCCGTTTTGACATTCCTGATCTGGTTTTTCGTTTTGGGTAACTTGACCTCAGGTATTATCAGTGCCGTAGCAGTACTTGTCATTGCCTGCCCGTGTTCCCTGGGGCTGGCTACTCCTACCGCTATTATGGTGGGAACGGGAATAGGTGCGGAGAATGGCATTCTGATCAAGGGCGGAGAATACTTGGAAAGCGCTTATAAGCTCAATGCGGTTATTCTTGATAAAACAGGGACGATTACCAAAGGAAAGCCGGAAATAACAGAGGTAGTATCCTTGGGCCAATTAGCCGAAAATGAAGTTTTACGTTTAGCGACTATGGCTGAAAAAAAATCGGAACATCCTTTGGGAGTGGCGATTTACGAAAAAGGCAAACAGGAATTTGGCCTGCTTGCAGATCCACAGGAATTCGAAGCCATACCCGGTAGGGGAGTCAGGGCTTTAATTGACAATAAGGTTGTGTATATGGGTACGCGCAAGTTGATGAGGGAGAAGGGAATTGATCCATCGGCTATCGAAACTGATATTATCAAGCTTGAAGATGAAGGACGGACTGCCATGCTCTTGGCGGCAGATAATAAGATTGAAGCAATAATTGCTGTTGCCGATACAGTGAAGGAAAATTCCCGGGCAGCAATTGAGGACCTGCAAAAAATGGGCCTGGAGGTCTTTATGATAACCGGTGACAATAAGAGGACAGCAAATGCCATTGCCAGGCAGGTAGGTATAACCAATGTTCTGGCCGAAGTGCTTCCTGAGAAAAAAGCCGAAGAGGTTGAAAATCTTAAAAAACAGGGGAAAATTGTAGCGATGGTTGGGGACGGGATAAATGACGCCCCGGCCTTGGTGATGGCCGATATCGGGATGGCAATCGGCACCGGAACAGATGTTGCTATGGAAGCGGCTGATATTACTTTGATGAGCGGCGATTTAAGGACTATACCGGCAGCAATCAGGTTATCCCATAAAACGATGATTAAGATTAAACAAAACCTTTTCTGGGCTTTCATTTATAATATAGTCGGAATACCTTTTGCAGCTATGGGATTATTGAATCCGATGATAGCCGGTGCGGCAATGGCTTTTAGTTCAGTATCGGTTGTCACCAATTCCCTTAGGTTAAAGAGGTACAAACCTATTTAGATGGCTGATCTTGAATTAATATGGATTAAAGTATTAGATTTCTAAGAATATTATTCTATTTAAATAAAGATGAAAATATTTAAGCTGGCCAATCAAGAACAAATCAGAGGGAGGCGAGTATATGAATGGAGAAAGCGTAAACCTTGAGGTTTTTGCCTTAATAAACAAGCGGGTGTATAATAATAATAATAAACTTATCGAAAGAACAAAAATAAGCTCACATGGTTTAATTATAAGGGGATTAGTATGAAAATATTGGTGGATTTGCATACTCACACCATTGCCAGTGGACATGCCTACAGTACAATTACCGAAAATGCACAGGCTGCAGCTCGCCGGGGCATTGAATTACTGGGAATTACAGACCACGGCCCCAGCCTGCCAGGAGCGCCTCATCATTATTATTATAATAATTTGGGGGTTATTCCTGAGGAAATTCATGGAGTTAAGGTCCTAACGGGAGTTGAAGCTAATATCATCAGTCATGAAGGTGAATTGGATCTTCCTGTTTATATTCTGGCCCAGTTGAAACTCGTACTGGCGGGGCTCCATAAAGTAAGTTATCCGGGTGGGACATTGGAACAAAATACCCAAGCTTGTCTTAAAGCTATGAGTAATCCTTTTACGGATATGATAGTGCATCCGGGACGAATCGATTTTAAAGTGGATCTTGAACAGATAGCCCGGGCCTCTGCCCAATTGAATGTACCGGTGGAAATCAACAACAGTACCCTTTCCACAATTAGATCCAAAACCGAAGCAAGGATAAATTGCAGTCTTTTTGCTCGTTATATGGCAAAATATAAAGGATCGGTTGTCTTGGGAAGTGATGCTCACTTTAGTGACAGAGTGGGTGAATTTGGTGATGCTCTTGATTTGGTCTTGGAGGCAGGGATTTCAGAGCAGCAGATCCTTAATACCTCGCCTGAACGAGTGCTGAATTATTTGGAAATCCGCCACAAACAGCGTCCTAAGGTTGCTTAATTTAAAAAACTGTAACTTCATTTTTAAATAAGTATGGCAGCGGTACCTCTGATTTATGGGGGTATCGTTTTTCTGTACTCCAGGCATGGGCATTAGCAATACGGTGGAAATCCGTAACAGGGGCTGGCGAGTACCTACTGCAGCTAAAGGCTAAGGTATCTGTCGCGAGATGGAATCCGAAAGAAGCCGGAGGCAAACGCACAGCTTAAGGTCTAGCTTCCCAGACCCCTGTACTTTTCCAGAACTGCCCTGATAGTAAACCATTCTACGTTTTCTGGGAGAAGTTCTTTTATTGGACGCAGCTTTTCCCCGTCGGCCTGACGAATTGCTTCCAAGATTAATTGTTCTTGTTTATCAGGGATAAAATTATCCCAGGGAACAGT
The DNA here is from genome assembly GCA_028704155.1 of Desulfitobacteriaceae bacterium. Lineage (GTDB taxonomy): Bacteria > Bacillota > Desulfitobacteriia > Desulfitobacteriales > Desulfitobacteriaceae > UBA2264. Next base: position 6,197 of record JAQVLN010000059.1, on the reverse strand, counting down.
ATGCCCTTCCAAATTGCAGCGTATCAGATGTTGCTGGACGGTCTGCAAAGCAATTTCCCTGGATTTAGCAATTTCTATTAAGGAGTAACCTTTTTGATATAGCAGATAAGTCTTAAGGTGGCTTGGTTTTTTGTTAACGGTGGATTTTTCAGCGCACATTTCTCTAAATTTTCCTCGAGCTCTTTCTGGAGGTCTTTCGGCAGGTTTTTCCAGATGTTCCTCTGATTTGCTAATTTCCCGGCTTTGTTGATTTTCTTTCTGGATATCTTTCTCCTTGAGAAATTTCCGGATTTCTTCCAAAAAGACTTCACCGTATTTCTCCAGTTTTCTCTCCCCAATCCCGCTGATGCCCAAAAGTGCTGGTTTGGTCTCAGGGCAAAGCTGGGCCATTTCCCGTAAAGTGCTATCGGCAAAAACCATGTAGGGAGGCAAATTTTCTTTGTGGGCAGTATCTTTGCGCAGTGTACGCAGCCTATCAAAAAGGCTTAACACTTCAGAATCTTTACGCGTTGGCTGCAGTGTTACTTTCTGGGTTACTCTAGCTTCATCTTTCAGGACTAAAACTGCTTTTGACCGGAGCTTTACAGTGGGGTATACTCCACCGGACAAACGCAAATAATCTTCGGCTACCAAATAGTTGATCTGGTTCTTGATTTCCTGGAGCGGGACTTCTTTCATTAGTGCGTGGGTGGATAGTTCATTAAAGCGGAGTTCCAGGATTTTTTTATTGCGCGAGCCCTTTAAGACCTCGGCGATAATACTAATACCAAAACGTTCCCCCATCCGATAAATACAGGAAAATATTTTTTGGGCTTCTATTGTAATATCAATTTCTTCCCGGTCATCCAGGCAGTTGCTGCAATTCCCGCATTCGGTGGAAATGTTTTTTTCTCCGAAATATTCCAGGATTTCTTTGCGCAGACAGCCTCCTGTATGGCAGTAATCAACCATTGTCATTAGTTTTTTAAGCCCGTTATCCCTCCGTTCCGGATGAAGGATTGTTTGTTCAATCAGGAGCCGTTGTAATATTACATCCTGGGATGAAAACAATAACACGCATTCTCCCGGTTCTCCGTCACGCCCGGCCCGTCCGGCCTCCTGGTAATAGGCTTCCATATTTTTCGGCATATTGTAATGAATAACATATCGGACATTAGATTTGTCTATACCCATTCCGAAGGCATTGGTAGCAATGATGATCGGAGTTTTATCAAAAAGAAAATTTTCTTGATTTTTCTGGCGATCATCGTTATTCATACCGGCATGATATTTACCTGCTTTCAGGCCTTTGGCAGTTAACAATTTATGCAGGTTATCAACCTCCTTGCGGGTTGCAGCATAAACAATCCCGGATTGTCCGGATGATTGAACATAATTAAGAACGAAAGTTTTTTTGTTTTCTCCCCGCAGGACAGTAAATTTAAGATTCGGACGGTCAAAACCGGTCATAAAAACATTTGGCTGATTTAAGCCCAACAAGCGGATAATATCTGTTTTGACTTCATCGGTAGCCGTAGCAGTAAAGGCCCCGATGAGCGGTTGTTTTGGCAAAGCCTTAATAAAAGCGCCCAGATGAAGGTAGCTTGGCCGGAAGTCATGCCCCCATTGCGAAACACAGTGGGCTTCATCAATCGCTAAAAAGGAGATTTGCAAAGTTGCCAGGAGGTCGCGGAAATTTTCTGACTCCAAACGTTCAGGTGCTGCATATAGCAGTTTAAATTCTCCGTTTCTCACCCGCTCCAGCCTGGACCAGACTTCTTTTGGTGAAAGGGAACTGTTAATAAAGGTTGCGGCAATCCCGTATTGTTGCAGGGCATCGACCTGGTCCTTCATCAGGGAAATCAGCGGGGAAATAACTAGAGTTGTTCCCTTAAATAAAAGAGCGGGGATTTGATAAGCTAAAGATTTCCCGGCTCCGGTCGGCATAATTGCCAAGGTATCTGCTCCTTGGAGCAAACTCGCTATTACCTGGTGCTGGCCCTCCCGGAATTGGGTATAACCGAAATATTTTTGTAGTATTTGCTGTGCCTTCTTTATTGTCAAATTAATCTCAGTCAAATATAACATCTCCTTGCTTAAGGGCGACAAGGTTACGAAATAATAATTAATATTTTTATCTATTAATAATTTCTATGCAGCCTCTGGTTTTCCTTCAAAAAATACTTCTTCGACTTTGTACGGAGATATTATCGCATTTCATTTTGATAAACAGGCAATAAATCTAACTATGGTGGTATACAATAAAAACAGGGGCTGGCGAAACCCCTGTTTTTGCAGAATTTAATTTAACTGGTCTTGGTTTGGTCTGCTTTAACTTCAGTTTATTTTGGGACATGTTGTCTTGTAACAATAGTTTCGATCTTTTGGGCCAGGTCTTCTTTTATTTTGGTTGCTTTATCGGCAGTGATTTTTTGATCAGTTACGGCTTGATCAAGCTTAGCTATAATTCCTGCCTGAATTCTCTCAACCAGGGTTTCCTTGGAAATCCCTTTGGCCTGAGCAAGATCAGCCAGGGATTTGCCGCTTTGTAATTCTGTTCTTAAAGTTGCGGCATCTATGTCGAGTAAGCTTTGAACTTGCTCGTAGATCCCTTTAATATTGCCTTTGCCGTTACCCCGGAATTCATGGCCTTTTGGTTCATCCCATTTTTTATCCAGATCGGCTTGAATTCGTTGGGCCAGATTAGTTTTAAGAGTGGCTGCTTGTTCAGAGTTGATTCTACCAGTTTGCATTTTCTGGTCGATTTTGGCAGTTAAAGCAGCTTCCAGCTCTTTGGCAAATTTAGCAGTCTCAATTCCTTTAGCTGCGGCAATATCTTTGAGACTTTTACCGGCTTGTAATTCAGTTTTTAATTCCTGGCGCTTTAAACCAAGAAGATCCGCAGCAGAACCGAGTACATTTAAGCCTTTGAACTTGAAACCTTGCTCAGGGCATTTCGCCTGGTCGTTACATACTGTTTGCTGTCGGGTTTGGGCATCCTGGAATTGAGGAGGCTTGTTCAATGAATTAGCATTGGCTGCACCTGCTATCCCTGTTGCCGCGAGAACAGCAATTAAGGATACAACACCGGTCAAAGCGAGCTTTTTAAATATCATGCCAGAAAATCCCTCCTTCAAACTTATTTAAATTATGGTCACATTAATCATTATAACCCCGCGTTTTTTATCTGATGCAAAATAAAATAATAAAATTTTTTAAGGTTTATAAACTTGAATTTTAGACTAAAAAAATTAAAATTAGGATTACAAGAGCTGGATGCGTCCAAAATTCTAATTATGTTTAAAGGAAGTATGCATTGAACCAAGTTAAGGAAGGTTACTGACTAAGTCCTGCGGTAATATGTCACTTGCCCTTGACATCAGGCCAACATTTAAGGGAACTCAATTGGAAATTCAATTAATTTTGTTTTCAAAACATATTACACGAGGGAGGTATTGGCATGAAGATAATTATTGCTCCGGATTCTTTTAAAGGCAGTTTAAATGCCGGGAAGGTTGCCGAATGTATCGCAGCCGGTTTTATAAAGACGGATCCTGCTGTGGAGTGTTACAAAATCCCCTTGGCAGACGGAGGGGAAGGAACCACACACTGTGTAATTGGGGTAATAGGCGGCAGGCTTCTTGTCCGGACAGTCACCGGGCCGTTGGGCGAACCGGTTCAGGCTGAAATTGGAATTTGCAAAGATAACAAAACTGCAGTTATAGAAGTAGCCGGTGCTTCAGGATTAACTTTAGTTCCACCGGAGCGGCGCAACCCGTTGCAAACAACTTCTAAAGGGACCGGTGAATTGATTTTGGCAGCTTTGGACGAAGGCTGTAATAAGATCATATTAGGTTTGGGTGGAAGTGCAACTAATGATGGCGGGTTTGGCATATTAAAGGCTTTGGGTGTTAGGTTTTTTGATCGGGAAGGATTGGAACTTGAAGATAAGGTCAGGGATTTGGCCCGCTTGGACAAGATAGACCTGGGTAGCCTGGATAAACGGCTTCAAAATGTTCAGTTTACTTTGGCTTGTGACGTTGACAATCCATTGTGCGGTTCCCAGGGGGCCTCGGCAGTTTACGGTCCCCAGAAAGGGGCTGCCCGGGAACAGGTAGAAGAGCTTGATAATCTTCTCGGTCATTATGCCGATGTACTGGAGGCTGTTGCTGGATACCGGGTAAGAGAAGTGCCTGGCAGCGGGGCTGCAGGCGGGATTGCAGCAGGTATGCTTACTATGTTTAATGCCAGGATTGTTTCAGGTGTAGAGATAGTTTTGGAGTTAATGGCGGTTGAGGGACTTTTAGCCAAAGGAGAAATTGATCTGCTTATTACCGGGGAAGGAGAAATTAACGGTCAGTCTGTGCGGGGTAAAGTGCCGGTTGGGGTAGCCCGTCTTGCTAAAAAATATGGCATACCTGTTATTGCCTTTACCGGGTGTATTGGTCCCGGGTCTGAAAAGGTTTACGGGCAGGGCATAGAGGCAATTATTCCGATCGCCCCCGGTCCTATTAGTCTGTCTGAATCGATGTCACAGGTTGAAATATTTTTGGAAGAGACAGCTGTCAGAGTTTCGAAATTGTTAAGGATTGGAAGTAAAATCAAGGATTGATGAGCTGTTTTTGTAGCAATAGTAGTATTTGATCTTACTTTTGGCGAACAAGCAAGTGTCAATAATGATGTGTGTGAATTAGTGTGAAGCAGAGCAAAAGCACGGATTAAATGTGGTGCAGCGAGAAGCTGATGGATGAATTGACAAAAGACAGTTGGAATTTATGGAGAAAGATAGGATTTGTGAAATGGAGAATAATCGGACATGGTTTGCAAAAGGAATTCGTGATGGTATTCCGATTTCATTAGGATATCTTGCTGTGTCATTTACTTTGGGTATTGCGGCTAAGAATGCAGGATTAACCAGTTTTCAAGCAACTTGGATGTCAATTACTAACTTAACTTCTGCGGGCCAATTTGCAGCATTTGGTTTGATTACATTAGGCGTTCCATACATAGAAATGGCAATTGCGCAGTTGATCATTAACCTAAGATATTGTCTGATGTCCTGTTCATTATCCCAAAAGCTGGATTCAGAAGCACCATTTTTTCACCGGCTTTTAGTGGCATATGGGGTAACAGATGAAATATTTGGTGTATCCATGCATGTTGCAGGAAAATTAAACCCCTTTTATACATACGGTCTTATCTGCATTGCAGCCCCTGGATGGACAATGGGAACTTTATTAGGTGTGATATCGGGAAATATTCTGCCTACCCGAATTCTTAGTGCGTTGAGTGTTGCGCTCTATGGGATGTTTATAGCCATAATAATTCCGCCGACCAGAAAGGATAGAGTTATTGCCGGGTTGGTTGTGCTATCTATGATGGTAAGTCTTTTGTTTACTTATCTTCCATTTATAAGCGAGATTTCTGCCGGTTTTCGGATTATTATTCTGACTGTTGTAATAGCAGGAATAGCTGCAGTTTTATTCCCGATAAAAGGTGAAGATACAAAAGGAGAGCACTATGAATCATAATGTTTATTTGTACATATCGGTGATGGCTGCGGTAACTTATCTGATTCGAGTGCTGCCACTTACTTTAATTCGAAAACAAATTAAAAATATTACTATTCGGTCATTTTTGTATTATGTTCCGTATGTAACGTTAGCAGTTATGACTTTTCCGGCAATTTTGTCTGCAACAGCAAGCATATGGTCTGCCCTCGTTGGATTTGTGGCCGCAATTGTACTTGCTTATTATGGCGCCGGTCTATTTAGGGTATCGATTGGTGCGTGTCTGATGGTGTTTTTTATAGAATTGTTCCTATGATGAAAAACATTTGCCGTCGTTGCCACCTTTCCGGCATCATATTTCTCCCGCCAGTGATTATTGAGATGTTCTTGTCCAGGATATTTTAAAAATCGGGTACAGGGACCACACTGCAAGCCTAAGTCCAGTAAATACTGGGCTTTTTTGCGTCCGTTATTAATAATTAATGCCTTATTAGTTAAGGGTGTTCGATAAATCAATCCACGTGAAGTTGAGTATTCTAATAACAAGTCGTTTCTGAAAAAGACCGGAAGTTAAGCGAACACTAATCCTTAAGAAGTTCTTAAGAAATTTATCAAGGTTATCGTAAGATTTAGCTGATATCATTACCCTAATATAAAAAGGAGGGTGTGATATGATTGTATAATTCAATAGGTGGGAGGGATACCTCG
>JAQVLN010000058.1 GCA_028704155.1 Desulfitobacteriaceae bacterium | reverse complement strand
GGGGAGTTTTATCAAACGACAAGTTCAAGCGAACGGCCTTCCGGCACTTACCCTCTATCGAGTAATTCGCCAATTCAGCCAAGCCTCTCTTTTAGAATTTGAACTTATTACCGGAAGAACTCATCAAATCCGGGTTCACTGTCAATCCCTCGGCAATCCCCTGCTTGGTGATGACCTCTACGACGGTGATACAACTCTGATCGATCGCCAAGCATTACATTCCTATTTATATCAACTTAAACATCCGCTCACCGGTCGGCATCTTACAATTAAGGCTAATTTTCCAAGCGATCTGATTAAGCTGGTACAAAAACTTCTCGTTCAATTGAAAGCAGATTAAATTTAATACATCCAATTATAAATAACTGCTTATTTTTCAGATTTAAGTAATCCAGCTGAGGCAATAAACTTTAGAGCGTCTTCCGCTGAAACCTCAAGAAACTCAACCATATTCTCAGGTACAAGTATGATATTTCCAGCCCATTGCATTGACTGCATTAAATAGACAACAACGTAACCATGAGGAATAAAGGCCTGATCTTCATCATTGGTGAGAAAACCTAATAGTTTTAGGCCATTTGGTAAATCAATTCTTACCAGTCGAGAAAAACCTTTTTTATTGGTTGAAAATGAACTGAGAGTGTCTTTAAATATACCATATAGACTACCAAGCAAAGGTATCTTTGCTAAAGCCCGCTCAAAATACTTTATGAAATTATTTGTAATCAGGTTAGAAGCAAGCAAGCCTGCAAGAAAAATAACAAAAACAGTTACAATAGCACCAAGTCCTGGAAAATAGATTCCGGCCTTTAGAAGAAAACCTTTAAATAAGCCGTCAGTTAGTTCATATATTTTATAGATAATAAAAAAAGTTAGCATTATCGGGGCAAGTACGAAAACCCCTTTTAAAAACATTGCAATTAATTTCTTCATTATTATGATCCTTCCTTTCTGCGAAAGGCACAAAACGGGATGATATCGGCACACTACAAAGCACGTGGAGGTGAGTGGGCCCAGAGCGTTTCGCTGACCGAATTGTTATGTGTGTCGACCACTCATAGATTAGCTATAATTGCAGCCGCAAAACCGGAGGTTTTGACTTCTTTTGCTCCTTCCATTTGCCTGGCAATATCATAAGTAACTGTTTTATCCCCGATTGTTTTTTCAATAGCATCTTCAATCATTCTGGCAGCCTCATGCCAACCAATATAATCTAACATCATAACAGCTGAAAGAATTAGGGAACCGGGATTCACTTTGTCCAAGCCGGCATATTTAGGCGCAGTGCCATGAGTAGCTTCAAAAACCCCGACAAAATCTCCAATATTTGCTCCCGGGGCCATTCCCAGACCGCCAACCTGTGCTGCGACTGCATCAGAAAGATAATCACCATTTAAGTTCGTAGCGACAATTACTTCATACTCATCAGGCCTGGTGAGTATTTGTTGGAACATATTATCAGCTATCCGGTCATTAACAAGAATTTTACCTTCACGGGAAGCACCTGCTGATACTTCATCTTCAGTAACTATTTTATCCCGGAATTCCGTTATTACCAGATTATAGCACCAATCCTTAAATGCACCTTCTGTATATTTCATAATATTTCCTTTATGAACAAAGGTAACCGTTTTACGATTATTCTCCAGAGCATGCAGCATTGCCTTACGGGCAATACGTTCTGAACCGGTCTTACTAATAGGTTTTACCCCAATCCCGGAATCTTCTGTAATACTGCAGCCCATTTCCTTATTGAGAAAATCGCGTACTCTGGCACATTCTGCGGAGTCTTTGCTCCATTCAATTCCCATGTAGATATCTTCGGTATTTTCCCTGTAAATCACCGCATTAACTTTTTCAGGATGTTTGACCGGGCTGGCTACTCCCTTAAACCAACGAACAGGACGAACACAAGCAAACAAGTCCAGTTCCTGCCTCAATGTAACATTGAGGCTTCGAATACCTCCGCCTATCGGGGTTGTTAAAGGTCCTTTGATCGCGACAATATGTTCCTTGATTTCTGTGAGTGTTTCAGTAGGTAACCATTCCCCGGTTTGTTCAAAAGCCTTTTCCCCGGCTAGTACCTCTTTCCATTGAATAGCCCTGCGCCGGTTATAAGCTTTGACAACTGCAGCATCTACAACCATCCTGGTAGCCCGCCAGATATCCGGTCCGGTTCCGTCGCCCTCGATAAATGGGATGATCGGATGATCAGGAATGTTTAGGCTGCAGTTTTTAATCGTAATTTTTTCAGACATAATCTAGATCTCCTCCAATTATGTAAATTTAATCTCTCTCAGGTATGTTCCTACAGCATGATATTAATTAAAGTACAGTAAAAGGCAGCATAAGCCACCCTCTTTTAAGGCTGGTTATATATCATTCTTTAAACAGTTTACCACACTCATTCGTAAATTTGTACTCAATTGTTACCCCATCGGGATATAGCTATATTGGCTGTTGTTCCTTTCCCCCGGCCATACTGTATGTCTTAAACATACTTTGTTTAAATACCAAAATTATAACCAAATAAAAAGTTCCGTAAACTATATTTACGGAACAAAATTCATACTAAGATAATTTTCCCTTTAAGAGCTGATTTACTTTTCCGGGATTAGCTTGTCCCTTGGTTGCTTTCATAATTTGCCCTACCAAGAAACCCAAGGCCCGTTCTTTACCGGCACGATAGTCTTCTACTGATTGCGGATTGGCAGCCAACACTCCATCAATAATACCTGACAAGGCTCCTTCATCACTGATTTGAGCCAGTCCCTTTTCTTTAATGATCGTACCGGCATCCTTACCCGTAGTATACATATCTTCAATAACACTTTTGGCAATTTTACCGCTGATTGTACCTTTCTCAATGAGTTTCAATAATTCTGCCAATTGAAGCGGGGTGATTGGGGAATCACCGACTGCACATTGTTGGGCATTTAAGATACGAGAGAAATCACCCATGACCCAATTGGCCAATACTTTGGCATCTTTATATTCAATAAGGGCCTGATCGAAAAAGTCTGCCAGGTCTTTGGAGTCTGTAAGAACCTTGGCATCATACTCTGAAAGTCCTAAAGATTGAAAACGCGCTCGACGGGCAACAGGTAACTCCGGCAAGGTTTGACTTATCCTTTCAACCCATTCCCGGTCAATTACCAGGGGGACTAAATCAGGTTCCGGGAAGTAACGATAATCATGAGCCTCTTCTTTGGAACGCAAGGATAATGTTATTCCCTTCCCCTCATCCCAGGTTCGGGTTTCCTGGATAACCCTTTCCCCTTCATCGAGGATCTTGGCCTGACGTTCTATTTCATATTCCAGACATCTTCTTACCGAACTATAGGAATTGAGGTTTTTGATTTCAGAACGTATCCCAAACTCTGAACTTCCCTTTGGGCGGATTGATACATTGACATCAAAACGTACAGACCCTTGTTCCAGCTTACAATCAGAAACTTCCGTATACTCCAGAATTTCAACAAGTTGTTCCAGATAAGCAATTACTTCAGGAATTGATCTCATATCCGGTTCGGAAACAATTTCCAGAAGAGGGACCCCTGTACGGTTATAATCCACAAATGACTCCATTGAAGAAGTAATCGTTTCCCCGCTATGAACCAGTTTTCCTGCGTCCTCTTCCATATGAGCGCGAGTTATACCGATCCTTTTTTTCTCTTCGTCCACCATAATCTCCAGCCAACCGGCTTTACAGATCGGTAAATCAAATTGAGAAGTCTGATAATTTTTGGGAAGATCCGGATAATAATAATTCTTTCGGTCAAATTTGGAATAATCCGCTATTTCACAGTTCAAAGCCAATCCGGCCTTAATTGCTAAATTAACAACTTCCCTGTTAAGTACCGGTAATACACCAGGCAAGCCGGAACACACTGGGCAAACATGTGTATTTTGCTCCCCGCCAAATTCCGTTGTGCAACTGCAGAATATCTTGGTTTTTGTTGCCAGCTCGGCATGTACCTCAACACCGCATACCATTTCATAATCGTTAACAGACATTACAATACCACCTCCGCAGTCAATTCGGGTTTGACCTTGTGAAAATCAGTGTTCTGCTCGAAAGTATAAGCGACACGATATAACATACCCTCTGAAAAAGCTTTCCCCATGAGCTGTAATCCAACAGGTAACCCATTAACAAATCCAGCAGGAACTGAAATTCCGGGCAGGCCTGCTAAATTTAAGGGACTCGTACAGATATCTGACATATACATTGATAAAGGATCAGTTAATTTCTCACCAAGTTTGAAGGCAGGCGTAGGCGCAGTGGGTGAAAGTAAAACATCAAATTTTTCCAGGGCATTATCAAAATCTTGTTTGATTAAAGTCCTTACCTTTTGTGCTTTTAAATAATAAGCATCATAATAACCGGAACTCAAGGCATAAGTCCCCAACATTATTCTCCGTTTAACTTCTGATCCAAAACCCTCGGCCCTGGTTTTTCTGAACATACTGATTATATCTTCATTATTTTGGGAACGGTGGCCATAGCGGACACCATCAAAGCGCGCCAAATTCGAACTGCATTCCGCAGGAGCAATTAAATAATAAGTAGGCATGGCGTATTCAGTATGTGGCATGGAACATTCTGTTACTTCTGCTCCCAAACCTTTTAAAGTCTCGATTGCTTCCTGGATAACCCGGGCAACCCCTTGGTCGATTCCCTCACCAAAGTACTCCCAGGGTATTCCGATTTTAAGCCCCTTAATATCATTCACCAGGAATTCAGTATAATCGGGTTTTTCAAAAGGTACAGAAGTAGAATCCTTCGTGTCGTGGCCTGCAATAGCATTCAAGACCAGCGCGTTATCCCTGACGGTTTTGGTTACCGGACCTATTTGATCCAATGATGAAGCAAAAGCAATCAGGCCATAGCGGGAAACAGCACCGTAAGTAGGCTTCATGCCTACAACACCACAAAAAGCAGCAGGTTGTCTGATCGAGCCGCCGGTATCAGAACCTAAAGAATAAGCCACCTCATCAGCTGCAACGGATGCAACAGATCCACCTGAGGACCCTCCAGTCACACAAGAAAGATCCCAAGGATTATGCGTTGGAAAAAAGGCTGAGTTTTCCGTCGAGGAACCCATGGCAAATTCATCCATATTCAGTTTCCCCAGACTAATTGCCCCGGCATCCAGCAGCCTCTCTACGACAGTTGCATCATAGGGAGGAATAAAATTTTCCAGCATCTTCGAAGAACAGGTTGTCCTTATTCCGGTTAAACACATGTTATCTTTGAAGGCCATCGGTATTCCGGCTAAAGGACCAATCTTTTCTCCCCGGGCAATTTTTTCATCCTGTTTCGCAGCCTGTTCCAAGGCCGACTCCTCGGTCAAAGTTACAAAAGCCTTAACATTGCCTTCGACTTTATTAATACGATCTATAAATTCCCGAACTAATTCCGTTGCACTAATCGCTTTGCTTTCAAGCATGGTATGTAGTTCAGCAGCAGATCTAGCAGTGATATCCATGAATTCCTGATCCCCTTTCCAGTTTTCCTAAACAATTTTGGGCACCTTGAAAAATCCGTTCTCGACATCCGGAGCGTTTGCGAGCACTTTAGCAGCATCCATTGAAGATTTTACAACATCCTCGCGCATAACATTATGTAACGGCACTGCATGTGCAGTTGGCAATACCTCAGATGTATCCAACTTTTCCAGTATTCCCGCATATTCCAAAATAGAATTAAGATTACCTGTATAGTCTTCAGTTTCTTGGGCAGTTAATTCGAGACGGGCCAGCATAGCCACATATTCAACCTCTTCACGTGAAATTTTCATCCTTGCACCATCCTTTGGTATTTTGCTTATTTTACTATTTATTTACTATAGCAAATCTGAAACAGAGGAGCAACCCCGATAGACTTATTTAACCCTAACCCTAATTATTAAACAGCTATTAAAAGGAAAAGCTAAGTTCATGCAGAATAGTATCATATAATATATATATATATATTATAATGGCCGGAAAAATAATAGTGAAAGGAAGTAATACCGATGGAGCAGAAAATTCTGCCTTTTACCAGTTTCATTCCAGGCAACCATCTGGTTTTAGGCGCAACAGGTGTTGGTAAAAGCCTTCTTATTTTGTCCTTATTACAGACCAGCCAATTTAGTGATAATGATACAATTAACATCGTCCTGACGGATTCTCCCAAACTTATCTATCAATACACTATTCCCAATCCGGTAATTTCTATTGATCCCTATTCAACCGACATGCGTTGGATTGCTGAGCCTTCTGTTCCAGGCATATATTATTGTGCCTGCGACTATTTACCCAGAATGCTCACTTTCCTTGAGTGTATCGCTAATTTCGCTAGAGGTGATGAAGAAAATTTCAAACACCCTATTCGTCTTTTTATAGATTTTCCACCAAAATTCTGGCATAACGAATCTGTAGTAGGACAAATGCTCAGACTTAACTATATAAGCCATACCTTTACTTATTCTGAATTTCGTACGTTAACCCTTTGGAGCGTTTTTACCTCACTTGAAGGACTTTCTCCCCAAACCAAGGTTTTTTTAGAAAAAGCACATTTAATTATTGTTAAACCGGTACCCCGATCCTGGTTAAAAGAAACAACTGTCAGCCTTGAAAAACGATTTCCTTATCTCAAAAACATAAATAATATCATACAAAACAAGGAAGGCTTTTTCTATTTACCATATACCGATACGAATGTCTATTCGCAAGATCGTTGTTCCTTGAATACCTAAAACAAGAGTCAATCTTTATCCAGATATCCCCTTTCAAATTCATCTTCAGTTAAAACAGGGATTCCCAGTTCACGAGCTTTAGTCAGTTTAGAACCAGCTTTTTCCCCTGCTATCACAAAGGTTGTTTTCTTACTTACACTACTTGCAGCTTTTCCTCCATGTTCTTCAATAAAATTTTCAATCATTCTTCTGTCCCAACGCTGTAATTTCCCCGTAACAACAATGCTTTTTCCCAGAAACAGTTGGGGATATGCCAATTCGGCTTCTGTCATCTTAACCCCGGCTGTTTCCAATTTTATCAATATGTCATGAGTACTTTTCAGATTAAAAAAATGAACAATGCTATTGGCAATTGTCGGCCCAATGTCTGGTATTGCTTGTAATTCCTCGGCAGTTGCCTCTTTTATTTTGCTCATTGTCAAATAGTATCTTGCTAAAATCTTGCTCGCTTTCTCTCCAACATTAGGAATACCTAAAGCAAAAAGCAAGGCTGCCAAGCCCCTGTTTTTACTGTCATTTATCGCTTTAAACAAGTTTTCAGCTGACTTTTGACCGAATCGTTCCAACTTATAAAGTTGGAACGATTCCAAATTATATAAATCAGCGGCATCCTTAATCAGCTCTGACTCCAGCATTTGCTGAACAACGGCAGGTCCCAGGCCATCAATATTCATGGCATCACGAGAAATAAAATGGATAATCGCCTCACGTTGTTTGGCGGGGCAAACCTTACTTAGGCAACGCCATGCAACCTCGCCCGGTTTACGCTCAGTCGCACTCCCGCATTCGGGACAGTTGACAGGCATCTCAAAAAGCCTTTCCTGCCCTGTACGTTTCTCCGGTAAAACACGCACAACTTCCGGGATGACATCGCCGGCTTTATGTATTAGTACCTGATCGCCAATCCTGATATCCTTTTCACAGATTAAATCCATGTTATGAAGCGTTGCCCTACTTACAGTAGAACCAGCGACCAATACAGGTCTAAGTACAGCTGTAGGTGTAAGAACCCCTGTTCTGCCAACTCTTATTATAATGTCCCGTACTTCGGTTTCTATTTGCTCCGCCGGAAATTTATAAGCAATTGCCCAGCGGGGGCTCTTAGATGTAAAACCTAATTCCCTTTGCTGGCCTAAATCATTTACCTTAATAACTAAACCATCAATTTCATAGGGTAAATTATGTCTTTCCAAAGTTAGTTCCTGACAATGAGAAATGACTTCTTCTATATTCCTGAACACTTTATAATTTGGATCAACTGGAAAACCCTGTTCAACTAAATATCTCAAGACCTCCGCCTGGGATCCAATATCAACTTCGGCTGGTCCGGAAATCTGATAGGCAAAATAACCCAACTTGCGCCGGGCTGTAATCCGTGAATTCAGTTGACGTAAAGAACCTGCTGCTGCATTGCGCGGATTGGCAAAAGTGACCAGACCTTCTTCCTCGCGCTCCTCATTGAGCCTGGCAAACGAAGCCTTTGGCATATACCCTTCTCCACGGACGTCCAAACGTCTTAGAGGAGTTTTTAAGCGTAAAGGAACAGAAGTTATCGTTCGGACATTCGCAGTTATCTCTTCCCCCACTTCCCCATCACCCCTGGTTGCTGCCCGGACCAAAACCCCTTCCTCATAGGTTAAAATGACTGTCAGGCCATCAACTTTTAATTCTACAACATATTGGACATGTGAGGCTACCGTACGGATACGGCGGTCGAACTCACGAAGTTCCCCAGCATTAAAAACATTATCCAAACTTAAAAGCGGTTCAAGATGGCGCACTTTGGGGAAATCTTTAGCCACGATACCCCCAACTCTTTGAGTTGGAGAATCAAGCGTAACTAGCTCCGGATACCTTTTTTCAAGTTCCAATAATTCGCGCAGCATGGCATCATATTCGCTGTCACTTATCTTTGGTTGATCCAATCCGTAATAATTAAAATTTGCATGTTCTATTTCCCGACGCAATACCAGTAAACGTTCTTGGTCTGCATTCAAACAAAGATCACTTCCTTGGTTCAAAACTTAGTAATCAGAATTCAGTCGGACTCCTTAGTTTTAAGTTTGGTTAAGTTGACATACTCAGTCGCAATTTGTTTAAGCTGCCCCTGAAAATTTATAGTTAACACCACCTGACGTCCTTTTCCTGTAACTCCCATAATGATTCCCTGACCAAACTTATCATGCAAAATTTTTTCCCCTACCAGGAACTCTTCCTGGGCATTTTCAACCAAGGGTGTACCTAATTTGCGGGCAGGTGACCCAAAAGCTGATACATGTACACCCGGGGCAGAAACCCGGCTGCGAAGTTCCATGAATTTTGGTTTTCTGTACTGCCTGCCGGGAGGTTCGCCGCTCGGATCTTTTTCTTCAAGGAGATTATACGGTATCTCCTCAAGAAAACGGGACCGCAAATTGTACTGTCTGCGTCCATAAAGCATTCTTTGACCTGCATAACAAAGATAAACCTTTTCCCGGGCCCGAGTAAGCGCTACATAACAAAGACGTCTTTCCTCTTCAATTAATTCCGGCTCCAACTGGGAACGGGTACCGGGGAAAATTCCTTCTTCCATACCAACAATAAAAACAACCGGAAATTCCAGGCCTTTTACACTATGCATTGTCATTAGAACAACTGCTGCTTCCTGTTGATCGATCTGATCAGTCTCAGCTACTAAAGCGACATGCTCCAGAAAACCACTTAATCCAGGAATAAATCCCATACCGAACTCATCTTCATCTTGCCGACTCTGTGCTTTCAGGTCGTATTCAGAAGCGACAGAAAGAAACTCGGCCAAATTTTCCAGACGAGCCTGAGACTCCGGAGAATCATCTGCGATCAACAAGTTTCTATAGCCCGTTCTGTCTAATATTTCCTCAACTATTGTTGTAACTGACATTTCTTTATCTGCAAATTCTTTTAGACCTTGCATAAGCAGCGCGAAAGCCAGAACAGATTTCCGCGCTTTAGGCCGTAGATCCGGAATATAATCCGCTTCCGAAACAACTTCCAGCACAGGCATATTCTGTTCCTCAGCATATTCCATAACTCTAGCTAAAGAAGTTCCGCCCAGCCCTCTTTTAGGGACATTTAGAATACGGGCAAAATTAACCTTATCTGCAGGATTAGATAATAGCCGTAAATATGCCAAAACATCCTTTATCTCCATCCGCTCATAGAATTTATGTCCGGAAAAAATACGATAAGGAATCCCCTCCTTCATTAGCCTTTCTTCCAGTACACGTGATTGAGCATTTGTACGATATAGGACTGCAAAATCATTATAGGGTCGGCCTGAATTATGCAAAAACTGAATGCGCTCAGTAACATACTTCGCCTCATCACGCTCATCATCTGCCACATAAAAAACAAGAGGCTGTCCTTTAGGGTTTTTCGTCCAGAGTAATTTCTCTTTACGTTTTTCATTATTACTTACAACACAGTTCGCTGCTTCCAAGATTGTTTGAGTCGAACGATAATTTTGTTCAAGTTTAAGGACTTTTGCTTCAGGATAATCCCGCTCAAAATCCAGGATATTCTTAACGTCTGCTCCCCGCCAGCCATAAACCGATTGATCATCATCCCCCACAACACAGAGATTTCTGTACTGGCTTGCCAACAACTTAACAAGGCTATACTGAGCATAATTAGTATCTTGGTATTCATCTATCAAAATATAATGAAACCTTTTCTGATAGCGGCCTAAGATCTCCGGATTTTGCCGGAAAACTAAAACTGCAAGCATAATCAGATCATCAAAATCCAAAGCATTACTGTTTTTTAATCTTTTCTGGTAGGCCCGATAAACCTTGGCAATCTGCCGCTGAAAATAATCTGCAGCCTGCTGTTCAAAATTGTCGCAGTCCAGGAGTTTGTTTTTGGCATCACTGATTACAGCTCCTACTGCCCTAACCTGGAACTTTTTTTCATCCAAATTACATTCTTTTAAGCAGGTTTTAATTATTGTTTGTTGGTCGCTGCTGTCATATATTACAAAATCCCGGGTATAACCTGGCAGATTATCAATTTCGCGTCTAAGTATACGTACACATGCCGAATGAAAAGTTGATATCCAAAGACCGCGGCCTTCGCTGCCAACTAAAAACCCCACTCTTTCCCGCATTTCCTGAGCCGCTTTATTAGTAAAAGTTATCGCCAATATCTCCCACGGCTCAATACCCTGAGCTATCAGATGAGCTATTCTATAGGTAAGAACCCTGGTTTTTCCGGAACCCGCTCCGGCCAAGATCAACAAAGGGCCATCTTTATGCCTAACAGCTTCCTGTTGTACCAAATTCAAGTCTTCTAACCGATACATTATCTTGTCCCGCCTCACTTCCAGCCTTAATTATAGCATAACCTGTATTCCTAAAACTTCTTTCAGGTTCGGAACCTGTTAGGCATTATTTGAGGAAAGAAACGAATGGCCAGCAATATAAACTCAAGGAGGAATAATCTAATGATTCTCTCGGGACAAGAAATCAAACATCAACTCGGAAAGTCAATCTTTATTGAACCTTTTTATGAAAAACAACTTAATCCTAACAGCTATAATCTGACTTTACACAATGAATTATTGGTATATACTGAACCTGTGCTCGATATGAAAATAAAGAACACGGCAAAATCAGTGACTATTCCGGTCGAAGGGCTAATCCTGCAGCCTGGAATCCTCTACCTGGGCAGAACGAAGGAATACACCAGAACAGAGGAATATGTTCCTATGTTGGAAGGCAGGTCTTCAATTGGCCGTCTGGGACTTTATATCCATGTAACCGCAGGGTTCGGCGATGTAGGCTTTACCGGCTACTGGACACTGGAAATGCATTGTATTCACCCTATCCGCATCTACTCGGGCGTAGAAATCTGCCAAATATTTTATCATACCATTAAGGGTAACTATGACAAATATTCATCCGGCAAATATCAAAACAATAAAGGAATACAAGCCAGTAAGCTCTACGAGGATTTTGATAAATAGTTTGTTCAAATATTTTTCAGGGCATTTCTTATCCTTTCCATTCCCTCTATAATCAAGGACCGGGGACAGGCTATATTTATTCTTGCAAAACCCTCTCCTCCCTGACCAAAGATATAACCGTCACTTAAAGCAACTTTTGCCCTTTTTAAAAGAAAACTTTTTAAAGCCAGCGGTTCAAGCCTAAAACATCTGAAATCCAGCCAACCCAGATAGGTTCCCTGCGGCCTTACAAGTTTTAGATCAGGTATTTCCCGCTTAACAAATTCGGATAACCAATTTAAATTTCCCTCCAGATAAACCAAAAGCTGTTCCAGCCACTCTTCGCCTTCAAAATAGGCTGATTCCATAGCTGTTATTGCAAAAGTATTTGGACCGCCTACCTGATTGAGCATTAGAACATCCCGGAACTTCCTGCATAAATCAGGATTAGGTATGATAATATTTGATATTTGCAAGCCTGCCATATTAAATGTCTTGCTGGGTGAAGTACAAACAATCGTGCATTGGGCAAGCTCCTCTGATAATGCTGCAATAGGTACGTGCTTATATCCCTGACAAATCAAATCAGAATGGACTTCATCAGCGACAATTATTATTTTATTTTTTAAACATATTTTTCCTAGTTCAATCAGTTCTTCTTTTTGCCAAACCCTGCCGACAGGGTTATGAGGGTTACATAGAAAAAATAACCTGACACGGTTATCAAGTTGCTGCTCCAGATTTTCCAAATCCATCAAGTATTGTTCGGGACCCATTTTCAGAGGATTAATAATAACTTCACAATAATTGTTTTTTATAACGCGAAAAAAAGGATGATAGACTGGAGTTTGTACAACTACCTTGGTACCAGGCTCTGCAAATGCTTTAACAATCCAATGTAAAGCAGGAACAACGCCGGGACAAAAAGTTATCCATTCCCTCTTTACCTGCCAATCATGTCTTTTGTGCATCCACTCAATAATTGCTTGATAATACCTGTCAGTACCCTTGGAATATCCGAATATTCCGTGCCTGGCTCTGTTTATGAGTGCCTCAATTACCGGTTGAGGTGCAGCAAAATCCATATCTGCAACCCACATCGGTAAAACGTCTTCCAAACCAAAGTTTTCTCTGTTGAAATTCCATTTTATTGAATTAGTGTTTTCACGCTCGATAATCTCATCGAAATTATATATCATCTTTGTTGATCTTTCCTCTCGTTAATTCGATTTTGCTGTTTGTCTAAAATGTAGTTTTACTTAATGTATGAACTTACATTCCAAATAGAAAGCCATGATGACCTGGACCAAATTTCATCCGGTACACACGAAAGGTTTTATCAATGCTGCCCAAGTTTAGTGACACTTAATTTTTGGAGCAATTATGAACGCGCACTTGGATCTCCCGGAATAATTATTTTTTTAGGATAGATTAATCGAATCGAGTAGGGAGGATTTTCTCCTCCCTCTCACACCACCTAGCATGCGGATCCGCACTAGGCGGTTCAATTCAAATAGTAATCCACACAACTAATGAGTCCTCGCTTTGCGAGGATTTCTTTTGA
>JAQVLN010000169.1 GCA_028704155.1 Desulfitobacteriaceae bacterium | reverse complement strand
TGTCAATTCGCTGTTCTAATATTTTTAATTGTCCTCTGCCTATTCCAGCAACAACATTGCTCATCCGGTAATTAAATCCTAATTCGCTATGCTGATAGTGCCTTGCTTGGTCCCTCGCTTGAGTAGCCCAAAATCTAACCTTCTTAATTTTTTCTTCATTATTAGATACAAGCATCCCACCACCTGAAGTGGTAATAATCTTGTTGCCATTAAAGCTGTATATTCCATAGTCACCGAACGTGCCAGTATGCTTACCTTTATAATAAGTGCCTAAGGACTCAGCAGCGTCTTCAATAACTGGTACCCCATGCTTATTACAGATTTCCATAATCTTGTCCATATCTGCAGATAGACCATATAAATGAACAACTAAAACTGTCTTAACTCTATCGCCATATTTCTTAAAAGCTGCCTCTAATGCATTGGGATCCATATTCCAAGTTTCATAATCTCTATCTATAAATACAGGAGTTGCATTCTGATAAATAATCGGATTAGCTGTAGCGGAAAAAGTAAGGCTTTGACAAAAGACGATATCCCCTTCACCAACACCAGCTGCCTTAAGTGCCATCTGAATAGCAGCTGTCCCAGAAGATAATGCCGCTGCATGTTTTGCTCCAACTTTGGCGGCTAGTTCCTGCTCGAACCCATTTACATTTGGTCCTAGAGGTGCAATCCAATTGGTATCAAAAGCTTCCTTTATATACTGCATTTCATAACCCTCATCACTCATATGGGGTGACGAAAGGTAGATTCTATCGGTCATCGTTTAAGACTTCCTTCCCTTAATCTAAAATCTATATCTAAAATGCTATAAGCATTGAATTTCCCATATTAATTAGTTATCATATGTATATACTCGTTGCTGCAATCTACATATTGTGTTCCTTGTGTATTCTTTTCGGTGTTTTCTGCTACATCTAGTATTTATCCATTTCCCATACTCACGGCTTAAATATCCCTTCCAACATTATTTGTTTTCTGCTATATATAGTAATATGTCGCTTCTAAAACTACTATATTTATTATTTTAACCTTTGCGCATAAAACGGATAATTTTATGCAAAGGTCAAAAAGTATCAATCACTGTATATTGTGATTAAGCTAAAATTCCAGGCATACTTAATCATGAAATCCTCTAAAGATTACTACGGAATGAATTTTATAGAAAAGGAACGCTTCCATTATCTTCATCGCCTTCATTAGCTTCATCTTCAAAATGCAAAATACATCTAACTATGCCATGTACATATTTAATGTCCCCATTAGCAGGACACAGATTTCCCTCATATGTTTGTAAAAATTCATCAAATACATAATCTGTGTCCTCTTTGTTTTCCACAAGTAAATAAACATGATACATTCTTTCCAACTGTATGCAATTAGCATTACATACTTGCTGAGTAACTCTTTCTAGATAACCATTGTATCTAGGAACTGCTATTGAAATTAAGCAACCTAAAACTACCATAACAACCATAACCTCTAACAGACTAAAACCTTTATTATAAATTTTTTTCACTTTTCTTGTCCCCACTGCATATTCAAATTGCAGTGCTCATCGTTATTGTGGTTAATTCATAACCACATTAGATTTTGTGAAAGTTTTACGACCGTGGGCTGGTCTAAGTGGACTACATTTTGCCTATTGGGTTTTCGATAATAAGCTCATAGAAACAGGAGAAAATTCACAGTCCAGTCAAACATTTATAACTGTAAATACAGGTGCCGTAATTCATAAATCATAAAATGGAAGCCCTACATTCCAGCTTCAAACGAATATCCTAATTTCTCTAATGCTGCTTTTCTTGGCTTAACTAATTTAACAATAATACCATTATCACGAACTAAAATCTCAACGACTTCATATTTCATCCATTCGTCAGGTATATCAGATTTATTTATAAATGTTTCTTCTAAACCTGATATTTCCAGAGTTATCTGTAAATTAATAACTTTTAGTAATTCTATTAACTTCATTATTCAATCCTCATTCCAGCAAACAGTTTAAAATAATGCTAATGTTGTATATTTAGCATATCTGATTAATGGTCGTATGGTTAGACTATTGACTTTCCCAATTCACTTCTCCTATTAACTTCTTCAAACGCATTCTAGGTTCTGCAATAGAGGAATATCGAATAGCTCTCTTAATCTCTGCCACAACAATTTCAATCTGCTCCTCAGTGATCTTATTAAAAAACGGGATAGCCAAAGTACCGCTCGCAACATGTTCTGTAACCGGGAAATCCCCTTCCTTATACCCAAACAACTCACGATAGAAAGGCTGAAGGTGAATCGCCGTAAAGTATGGCCTGCATCCAACTCCCCTCTCCAGGAGTATTTCCATCGCTAAGTCCCGATCGATCCATGGCTCAAACCGTATCACGAAAACAAACCAGCTCATTTTCACTCTTTCGTCAATTGAGGGAAGAATAACTCCTTCCACATCCTTGAGTTTTTCCAAATAGGAATCGGCAACTCGCTGACGAGCAGCAATCATTTCATCAATTCGCTCCAGCTGGGCTATTCCAAGCGCACAACTAATGTCACTCATCCGGTAGTTATAACCTAAACGCACATGATAGAGCCACTGACTATCGATGCCTCGTCCTTGATTGCGAAGACTATAACATATCTTGGCAAGATTTTCGTTATTCGTGACCACAATCCCACCCTCACCGGTTGTCATTTGCTTATTCGGATAAAAAGCGAAGACCCCGGCATCAGACATCGTCCCGGCTTTCACGCCATCCCACTCGGCCCCAATCGCCTCACAGGCGTCTTCAATAATAAACAAGCTATATTTAAGGGCGATACGTCTGATCTCCTGCATGTTTGCCGGTTGCCCGAAAACATGCACCGGCAAGATTGCTTTGGTTCTGGCCGTAATCCGGGCTTCGATTTGAGTGGTATTGAGGTTATAGGTCTTTTCCTCAATATCCACAAACACGGGTTTAGCGCGTTCAAATAACATACAGTTACTGGAAGATATAAAACTAAACGGTGTCGTAATAACTTCAGCGCCATCTTTGATTCCTAAAGCGGCGATAATCATATGTAAACCACTCGTCCCACTATTGCAGGCCACAGCATACTTTGTTCCGGCATAGGCTGCCATTTTTTCCTCAAACTCTTTGAGTTTGGGTCCCAAGCTCAAGAAGTTCGAGTCCAGAACCTCCAGGACGGCTTGTTTTTCTCGCTCTGTAATATCCGGTCTGGCCAGCGGAATCATCTGCAAATATCCGCTCCTCCTTTCTGCAACAGGCAACGCAAAATAAAACAATTTTCATTTTGTATTATACC
>JAQVLN010000005.1 GCA_028704155.1 Desulfitobacteriaceae bacterium | reverse complement strand
CAGTGACAATTGTGGTAAACTCTACAGATGCAAAAAAGGTTTCTTGTTTATTTCATAATGTACAAATTAAATATCTCGAGATTGAACATAATGATTCCTGGATCCGGGATAACGGACCGACGTTTAGATTTAATGAAGAAGGGGAAGTTGCAGGAGTTAATTGGAAGTTTAATGCCTGGGGCGGAAAGTACGCTCCCTGGGACTTAGATGACCAGATAGCTTGTCAGGTTCTCCGGCATTTTGGTATTGAATGCTTTGATGCACCACTGGTAATGGAAGGTGGTTCTTTTCATGTTGATGGGGAAGGTACATTAATCACGACAGAGGAATGCCTGCTGAACCCTAACAGGAATCCGGAACTTACCAGGGAACAAATTGAAAATGAATTAAAAAAGATTTTAAATATTGATAAAGTTATCTGGTTAAAAAATGGATTAGATGGCGATGAAACCGATGGCCATGTAGATAATATTGCTTGTTTTGCAGCACCGGGAAAAATATTGATGCAGGTTTGTAATGATCAGTATGATAAAAATTATGCAATAACTCGGGAAAACCTGAAAGTAATAAACAGTGAAACAGATGCTTTAGGAAGAAAATTTAAAATTATACCAATACAACAGCCTCCTCAAATGTTCCATAATAACAAGCGTTTAACTTTAAGTTACCTTAACTTTTATTTCGTTAACGGCGGAATAATATTACCGGTTTTTGGCGGTCAAGCTCAGGAAACAGACCGATTAGCAGTCGAGATATTGAGTGAAGTTTTTTCTCAAAGACGGGTCCGTACTGTAAATGGGATGCTGATAATTAATGAGGGTGGTAATGTTCACTGTATGACCCAGCAGATGCCGATGGGTCGAAAGAAGGGATATATATGCGAAAAGTAAAAGTCTCAGCAACCCAAATGTCATGTACTAATAATATTGATAAAAATATTGCTAAAGCTGAAGTACTGGTTAGGAAAGCAGCTGCTGAAGGCTCACAAATTATTTTATTGCAAGAGCTATTTGAAACTCCGTATTTCTGTCAGAAGGAAAAAGCTGATTATTACGTTTATGCTACCGAATTAGAATATAATAAGGCAATTAATCATTTTAAAAAAGTAGCTAAAGAACTTCAAGTTGTACTTCCGGTAAGTTTTTATGAGAAAAAAAATTATGCCCGTTATAATTCATTGGCAGTTATTGATGCCAATGGAGAAATATTGGGAAAATACCGAAAAAGTCATATTCCTGACGGTCCCGGTTATGAAGAAAAATTTTATTTTAATCCTGGGGATACGGGTTTCAAGGTATGGGACACCTGCTATGCGAGGATCGGTATCGGAATCTGTTGGGATCAATGGTATCCGGAAGCTGCCAGATGTATGACTTTGATGGGTGCTGAAATTCTGCTTTACCCGACTGCTATTGGTTCGGAGCCTCAGGACGGGTCTATTGACTCCAAGGAACACTGGCAGGCCTGTATGTTGGGGCATGCGGCAGCTAATCTTATACCAGTGGTTGCTTCCAATAGAATAGGGACAGAGGAAGACGAAGAATCCAAAATAACTTTTTATGGTTCTTCTTTCATAGCAGGCCCTCAAGGAAATATTATAAGAGAAGCCGGTCGAACTAAAGAAACAGTTTTGATATCTGAATTTGATTTGGAATTATTGGAGAAACAAAGACTGGAATGGGGAATATTTCGTGACCGACGACCAGACTTATACGGGATTATAGCATCATATGACGGGGAATTGATAATTGACAAGTAAATTTTAAGTTAATGCAATTCTAGTGATATGAAATATTAAAAGTGGTATAATATAGGTATATTAATATAAATTAAACAAAAAGAGGGGGCTAAATATGAAAAAGTTATTATTAATTCTTAGCTTAATTTTTTCTCTTGTTTTTTTGAGTAGTTGTGCTGACAGAAATAATAATGCTAACCCTAATAATGTCTCTGATACTGCAAAAATTAATGATTATTATCCATTTAAGGAAAATGTAAGATACATTTATGAAGGTATGAACAACGAGTATGCCTCCTACAACACAACAGTAGATTATATCGAAGGGAACCGTATTCAAACAAGAACAAATAACGGTGGGACTGAAATGGTGAAGGTCCTAGAAAATAAAGACGGACAGTTACAATTGATACTAGAAAGAGGTGAATGCTATTACCGGGAGAACTTAACCCAAAACTCCGGTGAAAAATCTGAGATAATTCTAAAAGAACCACTGACGAAAGGTACAGAATGGACCTTGTCAGACAATAGGAAACGCTCTATTACCAATATGGATGTTGAAATAACTACACCTTCCGGTACTTATAAAACACTTGAGGTTACAACCGAAGGTAAAGATGATAAAAATGTAGACTATTATGCTCCAAATATAGGTCTGGTTAAAACAATTTTTACTTCAAATGAAACAGAAATTACCTCAACACTAAAGAAACTGGAGGAAAATGTTGTTTTAACACAAACGGTTAAGTTTTATTATCCGAATGTAGATGGAAATACTCTTAATTTTGTTGAAAGGCAATTATCCTTTAAAACAAACGATATTACGAAAATTGTTATGGAAGACGCTTATAAGGAATTACCTAAGGGAAAGATTGGGGAAGTTTTAAGCACTACCGCAAAAATTAATAGCCTTTATTTAAATAAAGATAACATGGTTTATATAGATTTTACTAAAGAGTTAGTCAGCGAAATGAACGCCGGTTCAGGTTTTGAAGGTATGATTTTACAATGTATTGCTAATACATTCGGACTATATTACGGCGCAGAAAAAGTTTACTTGACTATTGAAGGTAATCCTTATTCTTCCGGCCATTTTCTGTTTAAAAAAGGAGAGACCTTAAGCGTTAACACGAATAATAGTGTTGAAATACAACAGAATTAACAAAAGTATTGAATAAGGAGGTAATCTGAATACGATTGCCTCCTTTTATAAGTTTATTTGCTTTTGGGATTTAAAAATTATAACTATTTTAATACCTGGGTTGGCACATTGAAATTATGATAATGGAGCGTTGAATATGGAGAAGATGATGATAACATTTATTGGTACTGGCGGGGCGTTTACACCTGAATATGGGAATAATTCTGCCCTCCTTCAGTTTGACAATACAAATTTACTGCTGGACTGTGGTTATTCTACGCCTGTCCGCCTGAGAAAAATGGGAATAAAAGAAACCATGATCGATAATATTTGGATATCTCATATGCATGCAGATCATATCGGGGGTTTGGAAGAAATCGCTTTTAAAAACTTTTTTCAAGGACGGCGTATTAACCTCTTTATCAGTCGGGACATTTTTCCGGATTTGGAACAATATCTATTAGCTACGCTGAAATATGGTGTTACGAGGCAACTTGCTATTGCTGATTATTTCAATATTATAATGATCAATAAAGAGTTTAGGATTGGCAGGAGGACTTTTAAGCAAGAAAAGACCGAACATATAGGAACTATGCCGGCTTATATGCTCTTTTATAATACTTTTATATTTACCGGTGATACTAGATTTATTGATTGGACAGTCCGTGATTTGTGCGGAATTCGTTTCATCTTTCATGAAACAAGAGTAGAAAAAAACGATAATGAAGTTCATACTAATTTAGAAAGCCTACTATCACTGCCAAAGGAAATCAGGGAAAAAATTTATTGTATGCACTATAGTGAGAATATCTATTTAAAAACCACAGCTGCCAGAATTAATAGTCAGGGAATGCATATTGTAGAACCTTACAAGGCTATAGTCCTTGAATAATATTGAAGATCAGATATTCTCGAGGAGGGCTAAATGCTAAGAAAAAAATAATAGCGTTTATCTTATTGATAAACGCTATTATTTTCATTAAATCATTATATTAATAGTTACATGGGACAAAGCTTTACCTGGCCCCATACCGCTAATTGATCATTCATAATAACGACCGCTCCGGTTACGCCGGGAATTCCGGAAGCAAGATTAACTGCCTTTTCAATATCTTCCTTTGCCTGGACCAGATTTCCTGCTGCGGTAGCAGCAGCATCAGCCAAGGCAGCTGAAGGGGAAAGGATCACGACCGCATCGGCCTTACCTAAGCTTAAAGAAGGACCGACACGTCCGGAAGATGTGCAGATACCCAAAGGGCTTTGGTTAGGGCGGATTTCCAAAGCAATACGGTTGGAGAGGGGAGATTTGCCTGCAAAAATACCTACGGTGCGCACCCTATTAGTGCGAATATAGATATCACCGCCGTTTTCCACGATCAGATCGCGTGTTCTTTTAGCAAGTGCTTTGCCAACCCAAGCGGCCATAGTACCTGCCACAGCTGCCATTGGACCTACTCCGGCTAATTCTGCTGCCTGGGCCATTTCCTGAACAATCGCAGGTGCATCAGGCAGCAAAGGATGGGGTGTTAATGCCTTGATAAATTGTGGATCACGCTTAAGATACTCTTCCAGTGGTTGGCGGCTGGTTCTGATTATATCTTCCACCCACCTAACCAATTCAGGTGAGAAGCGTTCTTTACGAACTCCTATATCGAGATCAGTTTCTTTAACAGCAACCTGAAAATGAACAAGGTCATCCTGGCGGTGTAATTCGCGGTATGATCGTTCCAGATATTCCAATTATAGGCTTACCTCCATAGCTTTCATGGGGCATACTTTAATACACAACTCACATACTACGCATTCATCTCCATTGAAACTTACCTCCATTGAGGGTCGTTCCAGTTTAAGGGCACCTGTAGGACAAATAGCTGTGCAGGCTCCGCACATAACGCATTTCTCCTCATTATGAACAATCTCTTTGTTCAGATCTTCAATTTTTACCCCCAGATTGCGCAGATAATCCAGGCCTTGGATACTTTGTTCACCTTCGACTTCTAAAACCATAGTGCCTTCTTTTTGTGGGTTAACATTGGCTTTTACAATATTAATTATCAGATCATAGTCTTTAACCAAACGGTAGATCATTGGTTTATCTGAGGTATCAGCATTAAAATATAATACTATTCTTTTTGGAGACATACATACACTCCTTTCTTAAAACGGTATTTATCAGCCTTTCAGAGTATTGGATTTAAGACCATCAGTCGGTGACGGCAGCAATTGAACTGGCTCGTTTATGAGGAATTGACATTCCAGGATCCAATTTTTCAGAGTGGAGGCAATTTCCCGTGCTCTGGGCAGACTGGAGAGAGGAGCGGTTTTGGTTTTTCGGCCATTTACGGTAATTTCACCGGATTTAAGATCGGCATAACTGATGAAGCCAAGGTTGCCTGGTTTCATACTAGGGTAATCATCACCATAGTCGACAATGGGAGCGAACAATTCTTCATCTGTTGCAGCGGCATATCTGGCGATTTCTTCGTTTAATATTGGGATAGGCACCCCGATTCCCACACTGAGTGTAGCACCATAACCAAGGTAGCTGGTTCCTACCAGCCAGCGCGGGCTCATTTGTTTTAAATCACCGATTACCGCCAAGGTACCTCCTGCCGGCCCAAGATCTTTTCCATCTACTGACTGAATTGAAGGAAAATGCTGAGTACCGTGCCAAGCTATATAGCCAATTCCGCCTCCCAGGAAGATACGCGTGCCAATTCCAATTGTTTGAAAATTGGGGTCCTTCAGGAGCGGACTGAGCTGTCCGGAAGTAGAATAGTGGGCGTTTCCAAGCCGAGGTTTAAGCATACCCATATAGGTATAGATTATTCTATCAGTAAGATTTACGGCACAGTTATAATTTTGATAAGCATTGCGCGGGTTAAATAAAGTAGCTTCATTAATAGAATCTATTGTAATGGTAGTATCGATTTCCCGGCGTGGATAACAGTCGGTACCATAAGCCAGGGCTTTCATTCTAATGGGTTTGCGGGCCACCAGGTCCTGGATTACATGCCCGCCGCCATAACGAAACTCACCGGGATAATTACCGTTTAAGGGATCATCTTCCGGTACCTCTGTGGCTCCGATATATGCATCTACTGCAGCCAAACCTGAATAGGCAGGTACACCGTTCAGCCATACTTTTTGCATTTTCATACGCGGAGTAGTATGTCCAAGGGAGAGAAATGCGCCGGAGGAGCACATTGGTGCAAAAGTGCCGGTTGTAACAACGTCGACTTCCCGAGTGGCTTGGCTCAGACCCTTTTCCTTGACAATAGTAATTAGTTCATCTGCCGTGACGACCACGGCCTGACCCGACTTGATCCTGGCATTGATTTCTGCGTAAGTCTTTTCAACACCCATAAGCTGTTCCTCTCCTTCAGCGATGTTTTAATATATTATAAAATCAGAAAAACCCCTTCTTTTTTGGCAGAAGAGGCAGTTTGATTCTACCCCTCTTATCTGCCAGAAGATTTTCTCTCCTGCAGGAATTAGCACCATGCTCTGAGTGTACCAAGGCAATCTATGGTACAGAGCGGGTTGCCGGGTTTCATCGGGCCAGTCCCTCCACCACTCCGGATAAGAGATGTTATTTTAAGTTTAGCAGTAGTAAGGAAGTGTGTCAATGGGTACTGCTTTTTAAACAAATATATTGACAACAATTATAACGGCTGGTATATTAAGCATAACAATTGGTATGTTCCATAATAATAACTATAATGTAAAATCTTACATTATAATATTAATACAATAGTCGAATATGTCCAAAAATAAGTGAACTCGTTCAACTAAAGTTGAACATCGAGACTTCGATGGGGGAGTCTACCCCACTTGGAGAAGTGGGGGTCTCACGATTGGAAAATCTTTAATATAACCAAGTAACAATTTCTAACTCCTGATGCAAGCAATAATCAATAGTCTTGCTAATGTTTTAATTTTTCAGGTCAGGCCGTTAAGCTCACTGGCTAAGGAAATTACAGGAAAGGAGATTATGTAGGGAACGTAAGAGTTTAGTGAGTGGCTCAAATAAATTATAAAGAAAAAATAAAAATATAATTAGGGAGGATTGGTATTTTGTATAAGGATAATAATCTGATTCCACCTCATGTTAAAGAGTTCCTGAGATATGCTAAGGATGACCCGGAGGGTTTCTGGACTGATGCAGTTAATAATGCTGCCGATGATATTTATTGGTTTAAAAAATGGGATAAGGTATTTGAACATGATTACCCAACTTATAAATGGTTTAGCGGTGGTCTAACCAATATCAGCTATAATTGTATTGATTATAATGTAATAAAAGGTAGAGGCGGAAGAGCCGCCATCGTTTCTGAGTCTGGCGAAACCGGAGAGACTCACGTAATTACTTATGCCCAATTATTAGATCTGGTTAAGAAATATGCAGCCGCCCTCAGAGGAATGGGAGTTAAAAAGGGTGACCGCGTAGCTGTCTACATGCCGATGAGTATTGAATCCATAACCGTTTTATACGCGTGCGCAAGAATTGGTGCTATCCACGTAGCTATTTTTGCCGGATTTTCTGCTGGTGCAGTAGCTGACCGTCTGGAAATTACCGATGCCAAATATATGTTTATCCAGGATGGTTCCTTACGCCGCAGCAAACCTTTTGAGCTTAAGTCAATAGTTGATGACGCTCTTGAGAGAGTACCCGGTATTGTAGAGAAGGTAGTTGTTCTGCGATCCAAGGGCCAAGCTGAACCTGTAATGATGGAAGGCAGAGACTTTCACTGGGATCAATGGCTGGCTCTGGGCGAAGGACAAAGCTCTGAAGTTGAACAAATGGAAGCTGATGATCCTCTCTTCCTGTTACCGACTTCCGGAACCACTTCCAAGCCCAAGGTCACTGTGCATAAACACGGCGGATATCAGATTTGGGTTTATTGCATGGCAAAATGGATTTATGGTCTTAATGAAGATGATGTTTGGTTCTGCACCTCTGACATTGGCTGGATCGTAGGACATAGTTATAATGTATACGGACCATTACTCTGTGGTTGTACAAATGTTATTTATGAAGGCACCCCGGATTATCCCCATAAGGATATGTGGTGGCGGATTTGCGCCAAAAATAAAGCTACGGCAATGTGGCTGTCCCCAACCGGAATCAGAGCCCTTATGTCCTATGGAATCGATGAAGCTAAAAAGAACGACCTTAGCACAGTCAAGAGAATCTTCAGTGCCGGTGAGACATTGAACCCGCCGGCTTGGGAATGGCTGCAAAAAGATGTATTTGAAGATAGAATTCCTGTTATTGACCATATGTGGCAAACTGAAACCGGTGGTCCGGCATTTGCAAACTTCTACGGTTTAGGCATGATTCCTATTAAACCAGGTTCTGCAGGCATTCCGGTACCTGGAGTAATAGCTGAAGTAGTCAACGAAAAGGATGGCAATCCGGTGGTTCCCGGCGAAAAAGGGATTGTTACATTTACCAGACCTTTCCCCGGTTTAATTTCCTCCTTGTGGGAAAATCCGGATAGATACAGAACAGAATACTGGGAGAAAACTCCACAAACACTGAAGAAATGGTATTTAGGTGACGCTGCGCATATTGATGAAGACGGTTATATATGGTTTGCTGGTCGTTCTGACGAAGTTATTAAGATCGCCGCTCACCGTATTGGTACTGTTGAGATTGAAAGTGCTCTTATTTCTCACCCGGCAGTAGTTGAAGCCGGTGTTTCCGGTGTTCCTGATGAACTTAGAGGCGAAGTTGCGAGTGCGTTTGTTGTCTTAACAGCGGGTATCGAAGGCACAGAAGAACTGAAAAAGGAACTGATCGCTCACATACGAGCAACAATGGGTCCCATCGTTGTTATCGGTGGTATCACATTCGTTTCTGCACTGCCAAAGACAAGAAGTGGTAAGATTATGCGTCGTGTAATGAAGGCCCTTCTTACAGGTCAGGATCTGGGAGACGTTTCTACAATGGAAGAAGGTGCTTCTATTGAAGAAATTAAAGCAGCTATCGCAGGAGTAAAATAAATAATCAGTGAACTCGTTCAGCTTAAGTTGAACATCGAGACTTCGGTGGGGGAGTCTACCCCCACCGAAGTGGGGGTCTTGCGATTGGATAAATTTTGGTTAAACAAATAAGCCTTGGTTGCGCCAAAAGGTAAGCCCCAGGGCTTATTTTCTTGAAGAATTTCTTTGTATTCCAGAAGTTCCCCTTGTTTAAGAACGCACATTCACAAAAGGCCTCTATCAGCTTATAATATTACTTTTTATAACCTGGAATTTTCGCAGCAATGAATTATGACGTTTATGGATTGTTTTTAACAATACGCAATATAATAAAGATAGAATATTTGAAAGGGGGATAGAGTACATGGTTGAGCATGATACGTGGCAGGTGATACTTGATGGGGCTTCCCAGGTGTTTACTGAGAGAGGATATAAAGGGGCGACTTTAGATGAAATAACCAGTCGTATCAAGATGACCAAAGGAGCACTGTATCACTACGTTTCCAGTAAAGAAGAGTTATGGCTAAAATGCCATATATACACGCTGGATAAAGCTACTGATAACGTTCGTCCCATATATGAAAGCAGTCTTTCTCCCGACATTAAACTATATGAAATGATTAAAGCCCATGTCCAAGGGGTAATCGGCAGTGCAACGTATTATACAAATTATAGTTTTGAAAAAAACTTTATTCCCCAGTCAGTTGAATTACAAAATCTTTCCCGTCAAAGGGACGAATTTGAACAATTATTCAGTACCGTTATCAGAGATGGGATAGAATTAAATATTTTTTACCCTGTTGATGTCAAATTTGCCAAACTAGCTTTAATAGGTTCAATGAACTATATTACAAATTGGTATACTCCCCAGGGAAAGTTATCACCTTTGGAGATAGCTGAAAAGATAGCTGGATTTTTTTTCACAGGTTTCCTGTCCAGACCGGCTAAGAATGACGGGTTGCTGGTAAACCTTGTGGAATCGATAAGTGATTTTTTAGAAAAAGAAAGATTAATTCAGCTTGCAGAGAAAACGGATCTTATTGAATATAACGGGGAGAAATTGTGAATATAACTATTAGGTAGGCGAAAGTAGAAATGCAGCTAATTTTGACAAGAATTAACTGCATTTTACTATTCATATCTTTCCTGCAACAGTGTCCCAGTCCATAAATAATACAAGCTAATAATATTAAAACGCAAAAGATTGACGAGGAAATGCGTAATCATAAAGTAATTATGAAACCCGGTTAATATTTTTAAGAAATACAGTAACATATTATCACAACTTAATGATTTTGGCACGATTATTGCATATAATTTAGATGTCAAGATTCTTTATAGTTCTAGTATTTTAAAGTTAATAATCATTTTTTTTAAATATATTTATTCTAAATAGGGGGATAGTGAAATGGCCGAAAATGATACATGGCAGGTAATACTAAATGGAGCTTCTCAGGTATTTACTGAGAGGGGATATAAAGGGGCAACTTTGGAAGAAATAACAAATCGTATCAAGATGACCAAAGGGGCACTCTATTATTATGTGTCGAGCAAAGAAGAATTATGGTTGAAATGTCACATGTATACACTTGATAAAGCAATGGGTAACATTCGTCCGATATATGAAAGCAGTCTTTCTCCTGATATTAAACTATATAATATGATAAAAGCCCATGTACAAAGTGTAATAGGGAGTACATCATATTTTACAAATTTTAATTTCGAGAAGAAATTTATTTCTCAATCAGTTCAATTGCAAAATGTAACGCGCCAAAGAGATAAGTTTGAACAAATGTTTAGTTCAGTTATTAAGGAAGGAATAGAATTAAATATATTTAACCCTATAGATGTTAAGTTTGCCAGACTGGCTATTTTGGGTTCAATTAACTATATTACAAACTGGTATACACCGGAAGGAGAATTAACTCCCCTGGAAATTGCCGAAAAGATTGCCAAGATATATTATACCGGTTTATTGGCCAGGCCTGCTAAAAATGATGGACTGTTGGTAGAACTTATGGAATCTATCAGCGGATTTATTGAAAAAGAAAGGATACCGCGGCAAAAAAGATATAAAGCTTTATAAATATATTTTATTGAAGATATCTTTTATGATATATAGCATGCCGTGGAAAAATCTCCTGCGGCATTTTTATTGTCAGAAGAGTTTCCATTAATTATAGTGTTGGTTACAATAGTAGTAATAAGCTTATGTCATTTCAGTTCAAATCAATATAAAGTGAATTTATTCAGCTTAAGTAAGTTTAATAACGTTGGAGTTTAAGTAGAATGCATAAACTGCCGTTTCTTTTAATATTTTTGACAGTAATTGTTTCCTATGGAGCAATTAATCTTTATATTGGCAAACGTAGTTGGCAAATTCTTTTCAGACACGTCCAAAGACTAAACAAACAAGCCTACTGGTTGATATTTTTCGTTTTTTCTTTTGCTTACATAGCAGCCCGTTTAGGTGAGCAAATATTACCGGTCGTTTTGACCAGAATTTTAAGTATACTGGGTGCATTTTGGTTGGGTGTATTGTTTTATCTTTTTCCGATTATCGTTATTTTCGATACAATAGGTTTGTTGGGAGCTGTTTTTCGTATTTGGCCAAGAAGAAATACTTCAAGACCATGGCCAGGTTTAATTATTTTTCTGTCTGTTTTGGGAATTGTTATTTACGGAGTCTGGAATGCTCAACATCCCCAAGTAACTCATTATGACCTGGAGGTTGAAAAACAGGCAGGAGCCATATCTTCTTTGCATGTGGTAATGGTTTCAGATATTCACTTGGGCACAATTAACCATGATGGGTATTTAAGAAAACTCGTTGAACTGATTAATCAACAAAAACCGGATGTAGTATTGTTTACAGGCGATATTATTGATGAAGAAATTAATTCATTTGTTGAAAAAGAGATAAGTTCTGAATTTCCTGATCTGAAAGCAGAATATGGTGTTTACGCTGTTCTTGGCAATCATGAGTATATTGGTGGAAATGCTGATTTAACTACAGAAACTTTAGAGGCAGCCGGGGTTATTGTTCTGAATGATTGTTGGATATGTATAGAAGACAGTTTTTATCTAATTGGCCGTGAGGATATATCAGGTACTAACATCGGAAATCAAAGACGGAAGGATTTGAATTCTCTGATGAATGGTATAAATAAAAATAGGCCCTTAATAGTATTGGATCATCAGCCTTCCCAGCTTGATGAATCTCAAGCCGAGGGGATCGATATCCAGCTATCAGGTCACACACATCAGGGACAGCTTTTTCCTGTTCAATTTGTTACACGCAAAATTTTCAAAAACGACTATGGTTTTAAGCGTACAGGCAATCTTCAGGTAATTGTTTCATCAGGTTATGGCACTTGGGGACCGCCAATGAGAGTTGGGAACAAACCGGAAATTGTAGATATTACTATCACTTTTGATAAAGGTTCTGAATTTTAGTATGAAACAAGAATTGATTATCAAAAATTATTAAATATTTCAGTCTTTCAAATTGAAGAAGGAGTGGTTTACATGACAGGACAGGCATCTGACCAAAATAACGGTAACCCTTTTAAAAAATTGACCGGTTTATCGGTTTTGGCTACTCTGGTTATTTCGTTCTGGGCATATCCCCGGCTTCCTTACCGGGTTCCATCCCATTGGAATGTCGCTGGAGAAATAGATGGCTACAGCAGTGCCTTTAGCGGAGCTTTTCTTTTGCCGCTGATTACCCTGGCTATGTGGCTGTTTTTCCTGTTGATTCCTTTGATCGATCCCCGTAAAGACAACTATAAAAAAATGGGCAAGGTATTTTGGCTGTTTAGTTTTACTGTAATTCTATTCCTCTGCCTTCTCCATCTTGGAATATTAATGATTACTTTAGGAATGCTAAAAACCAGCCTGGTACCTTTATTGTCCTTTGCAGGTATTGGGGTTCTCTTTATCGTAATTGGTTTTTATATGGGTAAAATTAAACATAATTACTTTTTTGGGATACGCACTCCCTGGACCTTAGCCAGTGAAGAGGTCTGGAATAAAACTCACCGTACAGTGGGTCCCTGGTGGGTAGTGAGTGGAGTGATTTTCTTAATGCTTGGCTTTTTGCCAAAATATCTTATGGTACCGCTGTTGTTTATTATTATCGTGGTATTGGCGCTTGGATCAGCAGTTTATTCCTATATTGTTTACAGGAGTATAAATAGGTAGTTGAATTGTGGCTATTTAGGAATATCTAAAGCAGGAATTTGTTTTGATAACATAGAATGCCTGCGGAATTAAGAAGACTCATAGAGAAACTCGGCTAATTATGTTGAGAAAGTTATAAAGCAAGTAAATAATAGATCTGAAAGGAGTTATGACATTTGAGTGATGGAATAATAAGTTATTTTGAAAAGGATAGATTTGCTGCCTTCGTAGGAGCCAAACTTGTTGAAGTAAAACCTGGGTATGCAAAAGCAATGTTGGAGATTTCTGATAAGCATTTGAATGCTGCAGATATTGTTCAAGGTGGTGTAACCTTTACATTGGCAGATTTTGCATTTGCTGCTGCCTCAAATTCTCATGGACAATTAAGCTTGTCAGTTAATACCACTATATCGTATTTCCGACCGCCAACAGGAAAAATACTAGTTGCTGAAGCTAAAGAAATTTCCATAACCAATAAGCTTGCCAGTTATAATATTGATGTATTTGATGAAAACGGGGGACATATTGCCAGACTAACAGGTATGGTGTTTAGAAAGAAAGAGATGATTACATCTGAGTGATTTCTACAAAAAGATTATGAGATACCCGGCTAAATATTTGATATTTAGAATTTGTGATCTGTGATCCTTGATAATTAATAGAATTATCTCAGCAGCTCTAGGGGCTGCTGTTTGGTTTATCCAGTTTGTTTTCGACGATAATCTGGTCTCGCAGCAAGTATTGTCAGATAAGAGTATCGAAAAGCCGGGCTTATTGATAATGCGGGTATTCGAATCCCTGGGGGACTGTGAAGAGCACCAAGACGTGGAATGGGCCTTTGAAATCTTTTCTTAATCCTGATCAGATTATTGTCAGCGAACAATGCTATAATGCAAATTAGAACAATTCTGAAATCGAGTATCAAATGTGAGATGGAGCAAGATATATGAGTTTGAGATTTATCTATGGCAGAGCAGGCAGCGGTAAAACATACTATTGCCTGAATGAACTCAAGGAAAAAATCAGGAGTGAGGTTTCCTATCCTCTGATTTTACTAGTTCCTGAGCAATTCACTTTTCAGGCCGAAAGGGATTTGATTACAGTCCTGGAAAGCGGTGGAATCCTCAAAACTGAAGTATTGAGCTTCCGCCGGCTGGCCTTCAGGATATTCAATAAGGTCGGGGGTATTACCTATCCCCACATCCATGTAGCCGGCAAATCGATGATTGTTTACAGGCTCCTCGACAAAATGAGAAGCAGTCTCAAGGTATTTGCCAAATCGGCAGACCGTCAGGGATTTGTAAATACTTTAACTTCGTTATTTACTGAGTTCAAACAATATAATATAAGTCCGGAAGATTTAGCGAAAAGCTGTGAAGACTTGACAGAGGATAGTCCTTTGAAGGATAAGCTTCTGGAGCTCCAGGCCATTTATGCTGCTTTTGAAAAAAACCTGATAAACAGATACTGTGATTCGGATGATTACCTGACCTTGGCTGCGGACGAGTTAAACCTGACTGACATGTAGGATGGGGCGGAAATCTGGATTGATGGTTTTGCCGGTTTTACTCCCCAGGAATACAAGATAATTGCCCAACTGCTGCAAAAGGCGAAGAGGGTTAATATCTGTTTGTGCTGTGACCGACCGGAGGGGGTAGCGGGTTTTGAGGGAACTGATGTTTTCTCAGCAGTAAAAAGGACTAACCACAGATTAATAAAAATGTCCCTGGAACTTGGGATTGAGGTTGAGCATCCTGTAATTTTAAATGTGCCATTGTTTCGATTTGAGAGCAGTGTGGAACTTTCTCACCTGGAACAGAACCTGAATGCCTATCCCTATAAAACCTATCATGAAAAAACCCGGGATATTTCTTTGTTTTCTTCAGTTAATATCTTTTCCGAGATTGAAGCTGCAGCCAGAGATATTGTCCGCCTCTGCAGGGACGACGGTCTGCGCTATCGCGATGTAGCCGTATTAGCAAGAAATCTGGCAAATTATGAGAAGCAGATAGAGGTAATTTTCGCCGACTATGAGATTCCCTATTTTATTGATCAAAAAGTTGAGATATCCAATCATCCCCTGGTCCGGATGCTGCTGTCCATGCTGGATATCTTTATTGAAAACTGGTCTTATGAAGCCGTTTTCTGTTATCTGAAAACAGGACTGACAGGCATTAAGCAATCCTGTATTGACAAACTGGAAAACTATGTACTGGCTTGTGGTATTAGAGGCAGCCGTTGGACAAACGGGCAGGACTGGACTATGAGCCCCGGTCTTATTCCTGAAGAAAGAAACACCGAGGCTTCCCGGAGGGGATTGGAGGAAATTAACTGGGTCAGGGCTGCTGTTACCGGACCTCTGCTCAAGTTCCGCAGGCAAACGAAGGGCCGCAGAAAGGCGACCGAATTCTGCGGTGCCTTGTATAACTTCCTTTGTGAACTCGGAGTACCCGCAAGCATAGAAACGATGGTTAAGCAATTTAAAAACAGCGGGCAGCTGAATCTGGCTAATGAGGCCTCCCAAGTCTGGAATATTGTTATGGAAGTATTTGATCAGATGGTGGAGGTAATGGGAGATGAAACCTTCGGCTTGGAGAGATTTGCCAATATTTTAAAAATCGGTCTGAGTGAATATAAGCTGGGGTTGATACCGGCTGCCCTGGATCAGGTATTGGTCGGAAGTGTGGAACGTTCCAAAAGTCATGAGGTCAAGGCTTTGTATATCCTTGGTACAAATGATGGGGTGTTTCCTGCAACAACTGCTGAAGAAGGTATCTTGTCCGATCTGGACAAGGAGACCCTGAATAAGGCCGGTCTGGAGCTGGCAAGTGATACCAGAGGCAAGACCTTTGATGAACAATACCTGGTCTACAGGGCTTTGACTACTGCCGGCAACTACCTGCGCTTAAGCTGGCCCATTGCCGACCATGAAGGGCGGACACTGCGGCCGTCATTGATTATTGCCAGGCTGAGGAAGTTGTTCCCGGCTATTACTGAAGCAAGCAATATCTTAAAGCCTGAATCAGATCAGGCTGAAATGGAACTTGTAAGCGGTAAAGCCCCGGCTTTCAGACAAATGGTGGCTGCCTTTCGCCAGAAAGCCGAGGGTAAAAAACTGTGGCCCTTGTGGCCGGAAGTGTACCGCTGGTTTGCCGGTCAGGAGGGCTGGAAGCTCAAATGTGAGTTTGTCCGCGCAGCGTTTCAGTATAAAAATCTTTCACTGCCAGTAAGCAAAGCGAAAATTACCGCCCTTTACGGAGACACAGTTTATTCCAGTGTCTCAAGGCTTGAGAGGTTTAGCTCTTGCCCCTTTGCTTATTTTGTCCAGTATGGCCTGGGGGCTAAAGAACGCAAAACATATCGCTTAAATCCGCCTGATACAGGTACGTTTATGCATGCGGTGATCGAAAGGTTCTCAGGTGAGGTTGTGCGCGAGAACCTTTCGTGGAGGAATTTTGAGCGGGAATGGTGTGACGCTAAAGTTGGGGAAATTATGCAGGAAATGCTGGACAAGATGCAGGGTTCGGGTTTGTCCGCTTCCAAAAGATATACCACCCTTACTCTGAGGCTGAAGCGGGTCATCGCCCGGGCAGTCTGGCTGATTGCCGAACATATCCGGCGTAGCAGCTTTGATCCTATTGGCTACGAACTGGATTTTTCCGACAGCGGCCAATTTCCCCCTATGATCATTGAATTGGAATCCAGGGAAAAGATTCATTTAACAGGCCGGATTGACCGGGTGGATGCTTTGAGGAAAGCCGAAGGCACCTACCTGCGGATTATAGACTATAAATCGGGGTCTAAGGATTTCAAACTATCGGATGTCTTCTACGGTCTGCAGCTTCAGTTGATTACCTACCTGGATGTCTTATGGCAAAATGGCGGACCGAATATTACCCCGCCGGTTCTGCCGGGAGGAGTCCTGTATTTCCGGATTGATGATCCGATGGTCAAAAAGCAGGGTAAAATCAGTGAAGCAGAAATTGAATTGGCGATCATGAAGGCGTTAAAAATGAAAGGTTTGCTTCTGGCAGATGTACAGTTGGTCAAGGCTATGGATAGCCGGATTGATGGAGCGTCGCTGATTGTTCCGGCAAGGATCAATAAGGGAGAGGTCCTGGGTAAATCCTCGGCAGCTTCCCTGGAGCAGTTCAGACTGCTGCGCAGCCATGTCAGCAAGCTTCTAAGAAGGTTATGCAGCGAAATCATGCTGGGAAATACAGCTATCAAACCCTATAGAAAAAAAACCGTTACCTTTTGCAATTATTGTAGTTTTCCTGCAGTTTGTCAGTTTGATACTGCCCGGGAAGAGAATACTTATAAAACTATCTATGAGCGAAAGGATGAAGAGGTTTGGGTCTTGCTGGCTGAATCCTCTGAGGAAAAGGAAGGGGAAAGTCATGGGGAAAACTGAATGGACACAGGAACAATGGCAGGCTATCACGGAAAAAGACTGTACCATTCTCGTGGCTGCAGCAGCCGGTGCCGGTAAAACAGCGGTGCTGGTGGAAAGGATTATCCGCAAAATAACAAATCCGGACGATCTTGTAGATATCGATAGTTTGCTGGTTGTGACCTTTACCAATGCTGCTGCGACAGAAATGAGAAAAAGGATTGGCGAAGCCATCATGGCAGTCCTGGAGAAGAATCCTGATTCCCAGGCCCTGCACAGGCAGTTGTCATTATTAAATAAAGCCAGTATCAGCACGATCCACTCTTTTTGCCTGGAGGTAATCCGCAGTAATTTTTCAAGCCTTAATATCGACCCCGGTTTCCGGATTGCCGATGAAACCGAAGCTACTTTAATGAAGCTGGAGATTTTAAAGGAGTTGTTCGAAGATCAATACGAACGTGAAGAAAATGAAGCCAAAGAAGGTGAAACCGAAGAAAGCCAAGCTGAAGAGTTTTTTAAATTGCTGGAGTGTTATGGCGGCAATCGGGATGACCATGCTCTGCAAGAGATAGTCCTGAATTTGTACCATTTTATTCAAAGTTGTCCCTGGCCGGAAAAATGGCTGGAACAAATGCTGGAAAAGTTTAATGTTTCTCCGGGGTCGGATTTTGGTGAAACTTCCTGGGGACAGGTCCTGCTACAGTCTGTCCGGTGTGAGCTTGAGGGGTTAGCAGGCAGAATGAGCCGGGCTATTGGGATTATAGAGGCTGGCTGGGGGTTAGAAAAGTATCTTTCTGTTTTTTGTGAGGATTTGGCCAACCTGGAAACCTTGTTGAAGGTTTGCTCAGTGCAACGCGAGCAAAGTTGGGACCGGGTTTTTCGAATGCTGCATAAACTGGAATTTAGCCGTTTACCGTCTGCAGGTAAAGAGGCTGACAAGGAAAAGAAGGAAACAGTAAAAAAAATCCGGGACGATGTCAAAGCCCGGATCAAGTACCTGAAAACTAAACTGTTTACCAGTGATTCCACAGACACTATTGAGGATATGAAAACTATGTATCCCAGGCTGAGGTACTTGGTCAGGTTGGTGCTGGATTTCAGCGAAAGATATTCTGCCAGAAAGAGCCAAAAAGCGGTTGTTGATTTTAATGACCTTGAACATTTCTGCCTGAAAATACTTTCGGAAGAGGATGAACAGGGAGAGATAAGGCCCTCGGCGATTGCTTTAGGTTATAAAAAACGTTTTCAGGAAATTTATGTGGACGAATACCAGGACAGCAATTTGGTCCAGGAAATTATTATTAAGCTGATTTCCAGAGACGAACCCGAGTCGCCCAATGTATTTTTGGTCGGAGATGTCAAGCAGAGCATCTACAGGTTCAGACAAGCAAAACCCGAATTGTTTTTGGAGAAATACAACACTTATTCCCGGGAGCAGGGAGATCTCCGCCGGAAAATTCTCCTGCTGAAAAATTTTCGCTGCCGGACAGAAATTGTGACCGCCGTTAATTTTATTTTTAGCCAGATTATGTCGGTTACTATAGGAGAACTGGACTATACAGAACTTGAAGCCTTGAATTCTGGAGCTGTTTTTGTCGGGAATGAGATCGAAACGAATGTAGTTGGGGGCAAAACTGAGTTTCATCTTATTCAGACAGAAGTTGGGGATGAGTTCGGTTTTCCGGAAGATCCCATGAGTGAAGAAGCTTACGTTAGTGAAGGACAGGAAATAAATGAAGCTGCTCCGGATGATGAGGAGATGCTGGACAGTATACAATGTGAAGCCCGGCTGGTGGCCAAACGGATCTTGGAGTTGAGGCAGCCGGACAAACAGGGCAGAATGTTCTGCGTTTTCGATAAAGAACTTGAGGAATACCGTAAGGTCGAGTACCGGGATATTGTTGTCCTTTTGCGTACCACTAGAAAATGGTCCGGCACCTTCCTGGAAGAACTGGCTGCCCAGGGGATTCCGGCTTTTGCCGATACCGGACTGGGTTTTTTTAAAACCCCTGAAGTACAGGTAATTCTCTCCCTCTTGCAGATTATTGATAACCCCCTCCAGGACATTCCTTTATTGGCAGTGCTCCGTTCGCCGCTGGTCTCTTTCACAACCGATGAGTTGGTGGAACTGCGTCTGGCAGACCGCAAAGCAGCACTCTATCAGGCTCTGAAGGTCTTGGCGGCAGGAAAACTAAGTCAGGGAAACTATAGTCAGGCTGCCGACAAAGCTGCTGCCTTTTTAGAAAAACTGCAAAGGTGGAGGGACATAGCCTTGTATCTCCCGACTGATCAACTGCTCTGGCAGCTCTATAATGAAACCGGCTACTATGGGATTATCGGGGCTATGCCGGCAGGCGAACAAAGACAGGCTAACCTCAGAATTTTGTTCGAAAGAGCAAGACAGTTTGAAGAAACCAGTTATAAAGGACTGTTTAATTTCATTAATTTTATTGATAGATTAAAAAGCAGTAAGGGGGAGATGGGGAGCGCCAAGATCCTGGGCGAAAATGAGAATGTCGTGCGGATTATGAGTATTCATAAAAGCAAAGGTCTGGAATTTCCTGTAGTGATCCTGTCCGGCTGCGGCAAAAAGTTTAACTTGCAGGATATGAACAAAAGTATTCTGCTCCACCAGGAATTAGGCTTTGGCCCGGATATTGTAGACAGTAAACTGAGGCTTTCCTATCCTTCGCTGCCCAAGCAGGCCATTCGGGAAAAAATCAAAACAGAAACTCTTTCCGAAGAAATGAGGATTCTTTATGTTGCTTTGACCAGGGCGAGGGAGAAGTTGATTATTACCGGTACAGTGAGCGATATTCCCAAAGTAGGAGCCAAATGGCTTAAGACTGCCACAGTTTCCGAGGACAAGCTGTCAACCTACGAAATGGTCAAAGGCTGGCGGTACCTTGATTGGCTGGGCCCAGCACTACTCAGGCATCAGGATTGTGGAATTTTGAGGGAAAGGGCTGGCAGCGTAAGTGAGAGCGAGAAGGGGTTTTCCGGGCTTATTCTTGAAGACTCTTCATCCTGGTCTGTCCGCCTTTGGAATAAAAACGATGTCTTAAGCAGTAAAATTACTAAAGAATATTCGGAAAGCGAATTCTGCCGGTGGCTGGCTGAATTGCATAACAGTCTGGATAAATCAGAGGAAGAGGATAAATCGCAGGATAGATTTGATGAAGAAGCAGGTCCAGAGAAGCAGGACAGCTTGGATGAAGAGAATAGAAATCAGTTACCGGAAGGACGGGATTCAGGTGAATTACCTATTGGAAAGGAATCTGAGGAGACAGGGTATGAGTTTTCGGCCGAAATTACCAGAAGGCTGAGCTGGGAATATCCCTATGCCAGGATCTCCAAGGTCCCGGCCAAGGTATCGGTAACCGAGCTCAAAAGGCGTTTTGAGGCTGAAATGGCAGAGGGAAGCGGTATCCTGGCCGCTTCTATCCCGGTACTTGTCAAGAAACCGAAGTTCCTTGAAGAAAAGATTGGTTTAAGTGCCGCTGAAACTGGGGCAATCCTGCACTTTGTCCTGCAGTATCTGGATTTCCAACAGGAAGACCTTGAGGTTCAAATAGAGGAAATGATAACTAAAGATCTCTTGTCTGAACAGCAAGCACAGAGTATAGATGTTGTAAAAATCCGGACTTTCCTAGAATCACCATTGGGCAAAAGAATGCTGGCCTCCGAGAAGGTCAGCCGGGAAATACCCTTTAATATTGAGATACTCTGCCAGGAAGTGTACAAGGAACTTGTGGGAAAGGCCTATAAAAATGAAACCCTGCTATTGCAGGGAGTTATCGATTGCTATTTTGA
The DNA here is from genome assembly GCA_028704155.1 of Desulfitobacteriaceae bacterium. GTDB lineage: Bacteria > Bacillota > Desulfitobacteriia > Desulfitobacteriales > Desulfitobacteriaceae > UBA2264. Next base: position 28,267 of record JAQVLN010000005.1, on the reverse strand, counting down.
GGAAGAAGACGGGCTTGTCCTCCTGGATTATAAGACAGATTATGTAGCCCCGGGCCGGGCGGATTTGATCAGGGAAAGGTACACGACCCAGATTAATTATTATGCCTGGGCCCTGGAGAAACTTACAGAAAAAAAGGTTAAGGACAAGCTGATCTATCTTTTCTCAAATGGTGAAGTACTGGAGTATTAGGTTTCGGTTTCAGTTGTCGTTTCGTCAACAACTTCGGTTTCCGGTTCAATGAGCGATTCTTTCAGGGTTGTTATGACTGCATAGATTTCATCTTCGCTATCGGTAATTATTAATTGTTTATCGAAATTAAAGTTCTTTGCAGTAATCGTATCTCCCGGCACCATTTCCGATACGTCAACAACTGCAGTGTTAGGTATCAAAGCCGGGGTTCCAAATACTTCTATCACGGGTTTATAAATTTGAAGCAGTAGATTTTCTAGACTATCCCGACCTTCAAAAGTGATAGGAATCTGCATTTTTACCTCGTGGTCCTGAGATACAAGGAATACATCTATATGGGTGACTCTTGCTGTAACAGGGTGCCTTTGGACTTCCTTAATAAATCCGAATTTTTTGGCGCCGTCATACATTACCCATACCTTGGCATTCGAGCCATGTCCAGCAAGTACTTTTCTTAGACCTGCCGTTTCAAATTGAACGGATAAGGTATTTGTAAGAGTATCACCATAAAGTACTCCCGGTGTATAGCCAGCTTTTCTGCATTGCGCAGGTTTCATAGTCCTTTCAGAAGCATTTAAAATAGTTTCTTCCATGTAATTCACTCCTCGTATGACATATTTTAGATCTTCTTCTTGTATCGACGGAACCATATCAGTCACGTTATGTTGAATGTTTGTTGGCATATATTTAAGAGTATAGCATAAAATTCGGATACTATTCAAGTTGTTTGATTTTGATGTTTAGCTTAAGTAGATCAGAAAATATAAAAACGCTTCAATTCCGTAATGCCTTTATCACATCTACAGGATTTTCGCAGGTCATCAATTGGGACATAATACAAACACCGGCTGCCCCGGCCTTGATAACATTTCTGACATTAAACCGCATAATGCCGCCAATCGCAAAGACAGGGATGGAAACGGTCGCACATATTGCCTGCAAAAATTCAAGGCCGCGGGGAGGGACCCCTTTTTTGCAGTCCGTCGGGAAAATGTGCCCCGCAATCAAATAGCTTGCCCCCAAATCTTGCGCACGTATTGCTTCTTCTACCGAATGGACGGAAACACCTATTTGCTGAAAACCCCCTAATTCATCCTTGTGCTTTATAAATGTATCCAAGGGAAGATGAATATGGGTAATCTTTAATTTTCGGGCAACGTCAATATATGAATTTGTTGCCAGGGGTACATTGTACCTGCTGCAAATATTTGAGCATTCAGCAGTCAAATGTTCGTATTCTTCCGGAGACAAATCTTTTTCCCTTAAAATAATGCCCTGCGGTCGGCATTGGGCAATTTGTTCAAGACGTTCCAGGAAGTTGCCCTGACAGAGCAATCTGTTGGTAACTGCAATAATCATAATTAACTCCTGTCAAATTACATGCGGATATAATCTGTGTAAACAGGCTGCAGGCCCTGGGAGATGATCATTTGATGAATGACATTCACAGCTCGGGGATCAGAGATTTCAAACTGTTCATCCCCCTTGGCTTCGGTCTCGTGTCCGCCCACCCCTACCTTTACCCCGGCAGAAATTTTAGTTGCCGCCATGCCGATAACATTGTCGCGGAAACGGGCACTTTCACGGGTTGAGATTGTGATGCCGGCAAAAGGCATAAATAAACGAAAGGCCAGCATAATCTGCAGAAGCTGAGGTTCGTGAACATCTTTGGGATTATTGTCACTGTGGTTGATATAGGGACGTAATCTGGGGACAGAGAAAGAAATTTCGGCATGAGGGTATTTTTGCTGCAGAAGATAGGCGTGAATTCCGGCAGCATAAGCATCCTTGCGGAAATCATCCAAGCCCAGCAAAGCCCCGAAGGCTACCCCACGTATTCCTGCCCTGATAGCCCGTTCCTGGGCATTAAAACGGTAAGGGAAGACCCTTTTCGGTCCGCTCAGGTGTACTTCCCCATAGGCTTCCGGGTTATAGGTTTCCTGATAAACACTGACAAAATCAGCGCCGCATTGCTGCAGATATCGGTATTCCTCCGTATTCAGAGGATAAATTTCAACCCCTATAGTGGAAAAATATTTTTTGGCTAACTCAATAGCCTTGCCTATATACATGACACTACTCATATCCCGGGACTCACCAGTCAAGATCAGGATCTCTTTCAGGCCTGTTTTGGCAATAGTTTTCAGTTCGTTATCAATTTCATCGACAGTTAATTTTCCGCGCAGAATTTTGTTTTGGCAATTGAAACCACAATAGACACAATTATTTTCGCAATAATTGGAAATATACAAGGGCGTAAATATTGAAACAGAGTTGCCGAAATGCTGTCTGGTTTCATATTTGGCCTTTTGGGCCATCGATTCCAGGTGAGAAAATGCTGCCGGCGCTAATATGGCGGCAAAATCAGCTATGGTCAGGACTTCTGCTGCCAAAGCATTTTCCACATCTTTTCCCGTGAATTGGGAATAATCATATTTTTGGGTCAAAGTCAGGACCTTGTCCATCAGGTCGGAATCAATAACCTCCATGCCTTCCAGATGCTCCATAATATCAATTTGCTGTTTATTCATTTGTTAACCCTCCAGGAATCCTGTCAGGGGACTGGAGGCATCTGCCCTGGAATCAAGCACCCGGCCCAGTCCCGCCAAATAAGCAGCCCTGCCTGACTCTATCGCAAGCTTGAATGCTGTAGCCATCAAGCCCACATCTTTAGCAGTAGCAATAGCAGTGTTGGCCATTACGGCAGCTAGCCCCATTTCCATGGCGGCACAGGCTTGGGAAGGCCTGCCGATGCCGGCATCTACAATTATGGGCAGATCAATTTCATCTACCAATATCTTGATAAAATCACCTGTCAGTAAACCTTTATTACTGCCTATAGGTGCGCCCAAGGGCATAATAACTGCAGCACCGGCATTGACCAGAGCTCTGGCTACATTTAAATCAGGGTACATGTATGGCATAACGACGAAGCCTTCTTTAGCCAGGATTTCCGTGGCCTTGATGGTTTCATAATTGTCCGGCAGCAGATATTTGGAGTCGGAGATAACCTCGATTTTTACAAAATCGCCGCAGCCGATTTCTCTGGCCAGCCTGGCAATCCTCACAGCTTCTTCGGCAGTCCTGGCTCCTGAAGTATTGGGCAGCAGGGTAACATTTTGGGGAATATAATCAAGGATATTTTCTTTACCGTCAACATTAGCCCGGCGCAGGGCTACGGTTGCCATCTCAACTCCGGCATTTTCAATAACCGTTTTGGTCATCTCCAGTGAAAATTTACCTGAACCCAAAATGAATCTGGAATTAAACTCGTGTCCGCCGATAATTAACTTGTCACTCATCTCATATCTCCTTTGTTTAACTTCTTGATTGCGTATATGATCGACTTCTTCTGTCCGCTAAACTTCTTCTATCCCTAATAAAAGCCTCAAAACCATATTGGCCTGGTGTCCGGCACAAATCTGGACCCGGGGGGCCATTAGTCCATTGCCTATCCGGGCGGCGTTTTCAGAATCACCGCAGATGTAGAGATTTTTCAGCCTTTGTTCAGTCCTGATCAGGTTTGAACTTGCATAGCCTGCCATGCCGGAGGCAGCTACTATTTTCACACCGGGCAGTTGTTCCAGAACCGTATTTACCAGCATAGCTTTGGCTTCAGGGTTATCAAAGGCCTCGCAGACCACATCATATCCTGCAAATAGTTCAGGAATATTGGCTTCTTCTACCCGGACTGTTTTTATTTTCACCTTGATAAAGGGATTGATTTTCCTGATTTGTTTCTGCAGGGCAACTGTCTTGGGCAGTCCCAAATGGTCTATATGATAGTTCTGGCGGTTGAGATTACTGGGCTCAACAATATCAAAATCCACCAGTAGTAAACTGCCTACACCTGTGCGGGCGAGTACCACTGCAATATTCGATCCCAAGCCGCCCAGACCGGCGATAGCTACTTTAGCTGCTTTTGCCCGAGCATGGACTTGCGGAGTATGACGGGCAGCCATCATACTTTCTAAATCATTTTGCTCAGGCATGACCCCTTTTTCGATAACAAAGACAACATCCTGTTCTGACAGGGTGCAGTTTTCCGAGGTTTGGTAGCCGTTAATGATGACTACATCCTTAAGTTTACCCAGATATTCGCATAATTCATATATAGTATTGCAGTTTGTTTCGATTTCCTTGCCGTTAACTGTAATCCTCACTGCTTAACCCCCGCCTACAAAACTTACTACTTCCAAAATGTCCTCTTCCCTCAGCATAACGTCTGCATAAGATGTTTTGGGGACAATATCACCGTTAAGCTCAACTGCAATTTTGGAAATATCATATTTATTTTCCTGTACAAATTGGAGCAGTGAAATGTCCCGGCTTAATTGTAGTATTTCACCATTAAATTTCATCTGAATTATCCCTCCCCGGATGATACGTAAAATAAAAAGCATAAAAAGATCTACACCCGCGGTGGTGTACCCCTTTTTATGCTTTTTTAAAATCATGTCAACTTTATGGAGTTGTTATTTTAACAATAACATATCATAAGCCAATCCGGTTTGTCAAGAATGTTTTACAGATCCGCGATTTTGGAAGAACTGGAATCTATAGGAGGAAAATGAGGCAATCACAAAGTAAAAAACAAGGTCGGGAGAGGCGGTAGTTCAAAGAGGCAACCCAGGTCAACAATTAACAGCGATACTTATATTAAATAATTTCATCTGCCACAACCTTTAAACATTCAGTCATATGTTTAACACCTGCGGGACAACCGGGAACTTTTACAATATTGGGATGAGAACCGTTAGTCTCACAGGCACACTTACCCAAAGCAATTACTTTGCGCACACTGGGATCGGTAACTTTTTGCTTTCCCATAACAAGGGCCATATTTCCAAAATCCTTGCCGACATTTTGCTGAAAAAATTTGAAGAGAGTTGCAACAATACCAAAACTGCAACCGGAGCAGCAGGTTGGGTCAGGCGGTTCAATGCTGATACCTTTAATTTTATATAATGTTATTAAATCTTTTGTCCAGGTCGCATTCCAATCCAAGGGTTTTGCCAAATTGTTAATCTCTTCACCAATTATCTCAATTTTCTCCAAACTCAGACTGCGCTCAGCAAGTTCAGCATAAATACGCAGGTGTTCTATCTCAGCGGGATTATAGCCCAGGAGCCAGCTGCCGACAATATCAACTTCAAGAATGTCTTTACCGGCTACAAATATATCCATCCTATGATGATCAGCACTGGTAGGACCTTTTTGTAAACCATAAGTACCGTCAAGTACCGTTAGGTCTACTTTAACAGCCCTTCCCAACAAGGCAATAGACCTCATCAGATCATGACGGTGGCAATCTTTTTTAGATTCATAAGCTATAACCCCTTTGAGGTTTTTTAGCCCCAAAGAAACTTTGGTTTGGTTATGGGTCTTAAGAACGGGCATGTTGATTAAAAATTCCGCTTCAGTGATCAGTTTGGCAATTTTAATCGGAAAACCTTCCATATATACTGTTTCAAACGGACCCTCATTGAGATCAATCAGCGGCACATTCAAACGCTGCGATAATTCATTATAACCGGCCCATCTATAAGCTGTATTTGTATTGAGCTTGAGTTCCGGATGAATCACACTTCCGTCGGCAATTGTAATATCATTATAACCATGTTCACGGAGCAGGATAATCATACTCTCCATTGTCTCCGCCAGGGTAACCATTCCATTAGGCAGTTGATCGGGAGCAAAACCACGCATAACCATATTTGGTTTAAGAATAATCTTAGTCCCGGGTTTTAAACCCTCAAAACCGCCGCATGCCTCAATTGCCTTACGTAATGCTGCCAAGGTTTGGTCGTCTTGTCTCTTTACCAATGCTACTGCCATGATCATACATCCTTTCTCACGCTATTTGTCAAAATATTTACAAAAAAAATACTTAACAGTTCTGCCGTATTTCTGCTGAGGGCTTTTCTAAAATTAAAACTTACCAAGGCATATTGGAGATTAGCAGTATTGAGCAAGAGGATGGATTAACGTTTTTTTAACCCTAACCACAAATCCGACCAACAGGCTTTAATTAATTCATCTCTTCTTAATTCCGGAGCCATCATAAGCCAAAAAATTATACCTTGCCTCATAGACCGGAAAGACCAAGACATTTTAAACGGGCTGCTATTACGGAGTTGTCCTCGTTCTATTTCCTTGGCAAGTATTTCTTGCATCTTTTTTTGACTACGGGTATCACAATTTGAAATATGTGAAAAAAACTGCTCTTTTAATTCTGATGGGGTGAAAAAGATAATTTGATTCCAAAAGTATTGTTTTTCCGGATTGTCAATATAGTAAATGATGTATTGTTCAAAAATATAAAAAAGCCTGTCTTCAATATCCGTGCTTTCAATGGTAGTCATTATTCGGTCCATCAAGCTAACATATTCGTTTGCCAAATCTTCGTAAACAGAAAAGAACAATTCCTCTTTTCCGCTAAAGTGAAAATAAAGCGAGGGTGTTTTAATCCCAACCAGTTCTGCTATCTCATTCATAGTTGTACCATAATAGCCTTTTTGGGCAAATAACGAAAGAGCCATTTTTTTAATAATTTCTCTAGTTGATTCACTCAACTGATTCACTCCAATGCCTACCTAATGCTAGTTAGGCTAATATTAGCATTAAGATATTAGTTTGTCAATTTATTTCTTGTTCTCCTGAAAACTGGATTGAAGCAGATAAAGGTGCCCGAGTCTCCGAATTCTTTCATTGTTCATAAGATATATTGACTTAAGTTTTTTGAAAAGTGTGAAAGAAGGAGACGAATGAACAAGTTAAATATCATACAAAAGGTCTTGGAAGTGATCCAAGAATCTCTGTCCGTTTCGGATGGGAGTATAAATAACAACTGCAGTCAAGTTGACAGTGGTACAGCAACTTTAACAGATGATACAGTCGATGAACAAGCAATAAAGGAATTATCCAGGGAGTTTGCAAAAACTTTAAACGACCGCGACTTTGAGTCTTTGGATGGCAGGGCGGAGTATCATCTCTATACAGTGGATCATATCATAGAGCTCATAAAGAACAATGATGAGCAAAATACTATAAGACTGTTTAAAGAAAACAAGATTAAATCCAAGTATGAAGATTGTGAATTTCTCTTGATAACTTTTAGTTCGGACCAGGAGCAGGCTGTGGTAGTTTATAACGTAAAGACTTGCCTGATAAGTGCCGAAAGCAAATACTTTAAGGAGCTAAACAAAAAGAGCAATAACAAAAATAGAATTAGCAAGGGAAATTCTTTTAGCATCAGTTATACACTTATAGTTAAAAAAGAGAGAGGAACCTGGAAGATAGACAAGTTTGAAGTTTCTAAGGAAGATATAGGGGATTAGATTTCTACCGATACCGATCAGTACAGCATTAGTGACATAACATATTTGCCGGATTTTGTTTTATTGGACGAAATGTTAAAGAAGAAATCTAACAAATCCACGCGGGCTATTTTGGTGAGAAATAGAGGGCACCTTTAATAAGGCGCTCTTTTTACGTTGATTCAAATATTAACATAATATTGATATACTGCACCGGGGCGGGTTTATGAATAATTCCTGGGAAAGCTCGGCTCCAGTGAAGGTGAGTATTTACACCCCACCTGCGATTGTAAAACCGCTGGTCGGTATAATTGAATCTTATAAAGGCAGAGTATACAATTTAATTGCCCTATTTTGAGGGCTTCCTAAGGGGGGGGGGTAAGGTTCAAAAAAGGGGGTGAAGAACAATGCATAAACAAGAACTTCTTGAAAAAGTATCTAAAGCTATAATACAATACAACGCTCAAAAAGAACGAACAGGTGCGGATTATAACATATTTTCCGTTCTTGATGTTGAGCGCAAAGAGGTCGGGACACACTCCCGCATCCTTTTTTCATTAATGTCCCCGAATGGCACCCATAGGCAGAAGGACAAATATCTCAAATTATTCTTAAGGGAAATTGATGTACCTCTTCCCTTGAGGAAACGACCATGGCAAGTAGAACGAGAATGGGTTTTCTCTCACGGGCGCATTGACTTTTTTTTGCACTGTCCCGAGATGTGCGTTGCCATTGAAATGAAAATTGATGCTGGCGACCAAGATGCACAGCTATTTCGTTATGAACAATACGCCAAGACAAAGTCTGATATTTACCGGGTTTGTTACTTGACACTTCAAGGTTCTTCACCATCTCAGCAAAGTGCGCAAGGCGTCAATGAAAAGAGTTTTCAGAACCTGTCTTTTTCTGGACACATCCAAAGATGGCTGACAGCTTGTCTCGAAGAAACGCCTGCTTCTTCAAGTGCATATAGTTTTATTCAACAATACCAAAGGTTGATTAATAAAATCACGGAGGAAGAAAGCATGTCAGAACAAATAAGCGATTTAATCCAGGGAGCTGACCATTTAAGAGGAGCAATTGCGATATCCAACGAGTTGAATAATATCAAGGCTGAGGTTATGCGAAACCTTTTTGAGCGTATTCAGGAAGAATGTATAGTACTGGATTTGCATCCCGATTATTACGATGACGAATCTACAAATTATTATTCAAAGGGCAAGTATGCGCCGTGGCTTTGTTATGAACTCAAAGAGTTTGGAACTGTTGGGAAATCCCAAAATAAAAAGGCTGTTACCTTGTCCATATGTGTGAATTGGGCACTTTTTATGTCGGTTGAACTGGTGGAAATAGCGCCGGACGAAGATGATTGGGGTGTCATGGTGCCAGAGCAATTTGGCAAAAGAGCAGCAGGAAAAATAAGTGCTGCACTTCAGTCTGTATACGATCAGCTTGAGGTCGACAAGGAGAATTCAAATATATTGCATTGGTCCTATATATTTGATAGCAATGAAGAAAAGTTCGATTTTGCTCAATTCTCCGAAAGCTGTATCAGATTACGGGATAATGATCATTTGCAATTGGAAGCAAGACGTATTGCCGAAAGAATAACTGTAGAACATCAAAGAATCTGTGAAGCACTTAACCCCAACCGACCGAGGGCACATGATCAAAGGAGAAGTGCTACAGCTACGCGAGAAGGAGGCCGGTTTCGTTTTCCGGTCAGACGGATATGACCCCGGAGAATGGGGGTACAGCATTAATAAGCTTGTTAGCGTGGAGAACTAAATGTAAAAAAATATTACAGTGGGAGCACAATGGATTTTGGCTTCATTATCGGCGTCTGGAGAGAGGTAAGTTTAATTGGCCAACAACCAATGTCTTTGTAGTCAGTATCAGCTACCGGGAGTTCCGCCGGCTTATGGATGGACTGTCACTTTCGTCATTTTTCTGCTACGATTATACTGATTAGTTTCAAAACCACCCAACTGTTTAACAATGAGGGGCATACAGTAGTAACAATCGTCGTATCGATGGCAACCAGTAAAATTGATACATGTTTTAATTCCGATGAGTAATTAAAGTTCTATACATGATCCAAAGATAGGAAACAATAAAAACCGCCCATAAGAAAAAGGCATGGTTTAAGAAAAATTGTGCAAAGTAAGCCCCAAGAAGGATGCCTAAGGAAATAAGAGTGGCTTTAAAAAATGCATAGTCTGTAATAGTATATTTTCCAGCTGCTTTTAATAATCGCTGAATAAACGCCCTCATAGGTTGACCCCTTTCAAAATAAACTTTCATAAACTTTCAGTTCACAGGGAGGTATGAAAATTAGGTGAGAGTATTTTTGCAAGAAAAAGAGTGTTAACCACTTCTTTATTATACACCTTCAAAGTCGAGGAGTCCTTACAGGTTTTATAATAATACAATTGCCTTTGTTAATGTACATTGACGAAAAGATATTTTAAATGGATTGAACTCATGGGTGGATCAGCATTACAATAATCGTTTGTATTTAGTTTGTAAATATTTAAAGGCAAAGGAGCCATGTCGAATGAAATTCCTCCACATCGCCGATCTGCACATCGGCAAACGCGTCAACGAATTTAGTATGCTGGAAGACCAAAAGTACATATTACAGGATATCCTGCGCCTGGTCGATGAAGTCAAACCAGCCGGTATCCTGATAGCCGGAGATATCTACGATAAAAGCATGCCGGCGGGCGAAGCAGTGGAGGTCCTGGATGATTTCCTGACAGTGCTGGCAGCTCGGCAGGTGCAAATATTTATCGTAAGCGGCAACCATGATTCTCCCGAACGTTTGGATTTTGGCAGCCGCATCATGGCAAAAAACGGTGTACATATTGCCGGGACTTTTGATGGTTCGCTAAAGAAAATCACCCTTCAGGATGAATATGGCCCGCTAAATATTTTTCTGTTGCCTTTCATTAAGCCGGCTATGGTCCGGCCTCATTTTCCCGATCAGAGTATTGAATCCCATGAGGATGCCGCGAGAGTGGTGATTCAGGCTACCCAGGTCGACAATAGGGAACGAAACATCCTGGCAGCTCACCAGTTCATCACCAGCGGCGCGCTGCAGCCCGAACGCTCCGATTCTGAAACAGTTGCCGTTGGCGGGCTGGACAATATCGAAGCTTCCGTGTTTGAGCCGTTTGATTATGTTGCGCTCGGTCATCTCCATGGTCCGCAGTCCATTGGCAGGGAAACCATTCGTTATTCCGGTTCACCGTTAAAATACTCTTTTTCCGAAGTCCGTCAGCATAAATCTGTCACCTTGATTGAGTTTGCCCAAAAAGGCACACTTAATATTCAGACCTTAAACTTAACCGCTCAGCGGGATATGCGCGAAATTAAGGGTCCGCTGGTGGAGTTGCTCCAGGCGGGCGCTTTGGCGGGCACTTCAGAGAACAGCATTTGCGAGGATTATCTGCGGGCTGTTCTAACCGATGAGGAGGAGATTTTTGATGCCATCGGTCAGCTCCGTCAAGTGTATCCCCATATCATGCGCCTTGATTTTGAAAACAGCCGTCATAGGCAGGTAACGGATTCTGCATCGGCGGCATCGGGCGATGTGGCCCGGAAAAGTCCCTTGGAACTCTTTGCAGAGTTTTATCTCAAGCAAAATAACAGCGAATTGAATGAAGAACAGCACAGGATTATGCGGGAGATCCTGGAGCAGGTGGGAGGTGCTAACCGATGAAACCACTGAATGTCGTGATGAGTGCTTTCGGCCCTTACGCCGGGCAAGTGGAACTTCCCCTTCAGCAAATCGGCAAGGAGGGCTTGTTCCTGATCACCGGGGATACGGGAGCTGGTAAAACAACCATTTTTGACGCGATTGCCTTCGCCCTTTTTGACGGCGCCAGCGGCTCGATCAGGACAGTGGATACTCTGCGCAGTGACTTTGCTGCCATCAATACGAAAACCTATGTCGAATTGGAATTTGCACATAAAGGGAAAATTTACAAAGTCACGCGCAATCCCAAATATGAGCGTCCCAAGAAAAGCGGGACCGGCTTTACCAAGGAAAATGCGGATGCTGTTTTACTTATGCCCGGTGGCGAGGTTATAAGCGGGAACAATAAGGTGACTGACAAAATCGTCGATCTGCTCGGGATAAACTTCAAACAATTTAAGCAAATTGCCATGATTGCTCAAGGAGAATTTCTCAAGCTATTGCTGGCGGACAGCAATGAACGGGCGGGAATTTTCCGCAAGGTCTTTAACACCGATATTTATTTGACCATTCAGGATACGCTGAAACGACGAGAAAGAGAGTTAAAATCGGAATGCGAGCAAGCTATTCAAAGCATTTTGCAATATATTGACGGTATTCAATGTGCCGAGGAACATCAGGATTATCCGTTGTTGGCGGAACTTTTGTCCGGGCGCAATATTCACGCAACAGAACAGATCCAGTCTTTAGTGCAGACTTTAATTGCCGACGATCAAATGCTTCAGGGGCAAGCAAAACAACAATCTGCAGCACTGGTGCAATCCCTGCTTTCTAAGGCTGCCGAATTGAAAGAAGCCGAGTATATCAATAAAGCCTTTGCCGATCTGGAAGCCACCCAAAAAACCCTGCATGAGCTGCAACTTCAGAAGGAGGGGGCAGAACAAAATGAAAAGGCCGCTTTAGCCGCCGAAAAAGCGCTCTACAGCGTTAAACCGCTGGAGGCTATTTATTTACGGGAAAAAAGAGCAGGCGATGAACTCCTCCACAGTATCCAGCAATTAAAAATTACCATCTCCGACCAAGCGCCACAAGTAGAAAACCTCCATACCACCTGGATCACTGAACAGGAAAAAGAGCCCAAGCGAGTGAGTCTGGCTAACGATATCTCGCGACTCAGAGAAACTTTACCCAAGTATGACAAGGCAGAGGCACTCAGACTGGAAAAGAACAAGCAGGAAAAAGACCAGAAAACCTTGGAGGAGTCCCTGGCCAAGCTGAATAACCAAAAGCAAGCTCTTACCGGCAACAAAGATAAATTATCGGCGGAATCGGAAAGCTTAAGCGATGTGGATACCCGTCTATTAGCATGTAACACTACACTGACTCAATTAATAACTCTGGAAAAAGGTATTCATAATCTTCAGTCAGGAATTTCCGCGGTTAAGAAAATGCAAGCTGAGTATTCCGAACTGCAGAGGACTTTTCTGACCGCAGAGAAGATTTATAACAATACCAATACAGAATATGTTAAGAAAGAAAGCGCCTTCTTCCGTGAACAGGCCGGGATCCTGGCCAAAAGCTTGGCAGATGGAGATCCTTGTCCAGTCTGCGGTTCCACGGTCCATCCGCATAAGGCCGAGCCAACGGCTGATGCTCCAAGTGAAGCCGATATTCAAAAATTGAAAGCCCACCGGGATAAAAAACAGCTGGCGATGCAAGTGCTAAGTGATAAAGTCGGCCGGAAACGAACAGAAATCGAGACAACCATAGCGAATTTATTTGATACGGCCGGGAATGTATTCACCCAAAGCATTCCGGAAAGTCTTCCCACTTTGGCGTCTTTTGTGCAAAATGAACTTGAATTGGTGGCAAAACGCAAACAGAAGCAAGCGCTCGAAAAACAGGAATTGCAAGCCAAGAGTGACCGGAGAAAAAAATGTTTAGCAGAGCTGCGGCAAACCGAAGAGCAGATGAAGCAGGTTGAAGATGCTCTTACTCAGCTGACGGAGCGGAAAAGGAACCTGGATATTGAACTGGCTAAAACAGGGCGGGATATAGCTAACCTCCAAGCGGAATTGGAATACCCGTCGTTGAAAGCAGCCAAGCAAGTGATCGCAGAGGCAACCGGAAAATTAGAAAGATTAAAACTCACCCTGCAGAAAGCAGAAAAAGATTATCGCAGCAGAAAGCAGGCCTTAGACAGCAATAATACCTTGCTGGAAGACCAGGAGAGGAGAAAAGAAACTGTAATCCGGGCCATCGAACAAGCCCTGGAGAATTTTAAAGTTAAGTATGAAGAGGCCGGCTTCGGTGCTGCAGATTCGTATCACGCAGCCTTAATATCCGAGCAAGCTTTGGCCGACCTGAAGGAACGTAACGCTGCCTACCGGGAAGCGTACAAAGCCGCGAATGCAGACCTGATCAGGCTGCAGAAAGATACTAAAGATAAGCAGCCAAAAGACATAGCCAGGATTTTTAAAGAGCAAAATGGCTTGCAGGCAGAAAAAGATCAGGCCGATCAAGATTATCAAATAATCGCGAACAGACTCCGGAACAACGATATGCTTGCCAAATATATTATAGAAGCGGATGCCGAACGCCGTCGCTTGGAAAAAGAGTATCTCGTGATCATGAATTTATCCAAAACTGCTAATGGCGAACTTGCCGGCAAACAAAAACTAGCCTTTGAACAATTTGTGCAGGCTTCTTACTTTAACCAAATTATCGCGGAAGCCAACAAAAGGCTGGCTATCATGACAAATTCGCGCTATGAACTGCTGCGCAAAGAGAATGCTGCCGACAACCGGTCGCAGTCAGGTCTTGATCTGGATGTCCAGGATAATTACACTGGCAAAGTCCGCACAGTTAAAACTCTGTCTGGTGGAGAGTCATTCAAGGCATCGCTTGCCCTTGCTTTAGGACTTTCCGACGTCATCCAAAGCTACGCCGGAGGCGTGGAAATCGATACGATGTTTATCGATGAAGGTTTTGGTGCTTTGGATGCCGAATCACTGGAACAAGCCATTGTAACGCTGCACGGATTAACGGCCGGAAATAGGCTTGTTGGTATTATTTCCCACGTCAGTGAGTTGAAAGATCAGATCGATAAAAAGATTCTAATCCAAAAAGATATTGCCGGCAGTACAATTAAATTAGTTAGTGGAAAATAAAATAATTGTGAGGAAATTATAAATCATCTGGAAAGCTGGAGATAACTGAGTATTTGTGTACAATCATTTACCAGATCAATCATATGGACGCAGCCTTGACCTTTGCCCAGGATGGCTGCTATTTCTTTTTTAGCCAGGCCTTTTAGGTCAACACCGAGCAGATTGGACAGAACAATATCCGCCTCCGGGCAAATTGGATTGGGAGCACGTACGAATCCGCCGTCTGCTTCTATTACGGTAGTGCCTTTTAATTTAAGAATGACACTTGTCTCGTGCCGACTGTCGCTGAAATAGCCTGTCAATAGGTATTGCTCCTGTCCTAACCGATATAGGTTTTGGGTTTTAAAACGGACAAATAAATTGCCCTCAGGCCGAAGATAATCGCCCCGGTCAATCTTATTAAAAGCTACTCGGTCCAGGTTGCTGTACAAACAGCAGGAGTTCAGGCCGTTTTTTCTCCACATGAGAAAAAAGTCTTCCAGGGAAGCGTAACCGCGTTCTTCCAGAAGAAAGCGTTCAGCCTGAATAATTCCTTTGATTGATTCCGCAAATAAGGCAACTGCCAGAGGGTCATCAAGAAAGGCTGCTGTTTTTTTTAAGTTGGGACCGGCACCCAAATGGGCCTGTGAGCCAATCAGGGGGGCGACTTGGCGGGACCTGGAACCTATTGATTCAAAAGACCTTTGTTCTTCCAGAACGGCATCTCCAATTATGAATGTATTTGTATCAACCAGTAAACAGGCAGCAGCTTCGCGCTGTGTATCCAGGTAACTTGTTTTAGACTTAAGCTGCCTGTTGGTGGTACGATTTACCTCTGTATACCAATTGCATTGAAAAAGGCTTTTCATCATTAATCCTCCTGAATAATATTGTTCAATAGACTGTCTTAAAGAGTATTCTGTAGAGTATTCTGCATCAAAAAAATAAATCCTTTAACAAATAAATCCTTTAATATCGGGCAGATACATAATTTTGGCAAAAAGTTTTCTCAATCTGCTTCCATCAGGTATAATGGATTATAACACTGTTTTTGTAACTTAGCCGTTATTTTTAGATCTCGTTTATACGGGGTGCAGAGTGTGCTAAGGAAAACGTAAGTAATGATTAATCTGTTAGCTTACTATTTCAAGTGAAAGGATATCGAAATGAATGCAAGAATTTTAGACACTCACGCACCAAAACTGATTAATGACACTCTTATTGATAGCACAGAATGTTACCGGTTGGTGGAACAGAAGGCTGCTGCTTATTTTAAATTTCTTTACCAGCAGGTTACCCTCAGAACCTATGTTCCGGTCCTGATAGAAGATATTAAGTCGTGGAAATACAAGCATAATACTCGTTATTTCCAACATTTTTTAGGCAGGAATAACAAACTTAATCCGCTGGATTATCACCAGTATATCAAATGGTTGGATTACACCGGAAAGCTGGATAATTATCTAGATCGAAGCATTTCCTATATTTTCATGCGTGATATGGGAAAAGAACTGGATTCACCACTTACCCAAGCACATATCCGGCAGGCTGTTGATAGTATAAAGGATCAACTGCTCCGTTTGGTTTCTGCAAATAAAGCAGACAAAGCTCAGGAGATAAGCTTGGTTAAGTGGTACAGAAAGGCTCAGGAAGAAGGCGTTGAATCAACAATGCTGTGGCTGATGGATAAACTGAAGACTATGTCCAATTATCTTCCGCAAGAGATGGATGCCGAGAACGCTCAACGAAAACTGTTTAAAATTATTGCCAGTGTCCTGATGCATGCGATTGAAGAAATCGGTAATAAGACCTCACCGGAAGTAAAGTCCCGCAAAATAGAGGAAGCTATCCGGCTGGGTTATTCATATGGTCTGACCTATTGGTTAATCGATGATCTTTTGGGTTCCAATGTTTTATTCCCTGACGAGAAAATCGAGTATTCTGATCTAATCCGTACAACACTGATAACCGGATATGTGCCGGAATTAAGAGAATGGGCTGGGAAACATGCTGAACTGATACACCATATCCAGTCGGAACTACGGGATTTCTTCGAGTATATCAAGGCCAATCAGCCGCCTGATGCTTTAAGATTATTTGTTGAGCAGGCTTATGTGTTTTTTCATTCACAAGAAGTAGACAGAATGAAAGATCTGTCCTGTCCTAATTACAGCAATGAAGATTTATATATTCCGATTATTTTGAAGTCATCTTATTCCAGATTGATAGCCCGTTCGGTAATCGGTGCCACTGAGGATGACGGCTTTGTCAACAGGATATTTTATTATGGCATCTATAACCAATTGGCCGATGATTTTGCAGATATGTTTGAAGACATAAAGGAAGGTACAGTAACACCCTATACCTACTATATGAAATATCATAATCTGCGGCCAGACTTGATCAACCCTTTTGAGTTATACTGGACAGTAATTTGTAATCTGATTCATAATGTGTACCATTCCGATAACAAAACCTGTGAAGTGATTCTGGACCGTACCTTTAATGAACTGAAACGTTTTAAAGAACGAATAGGAACTGAAAAATATAATGAAGTTATGTTGCTGTTTACTCCTGCTGATTCAAAATTCAACGATATTGTACAGAATATGGTCAGTAAAGCAGATGGTGTAGATTTTCTGGACAAACTACTTTGTGATCGGATGATTACTATGCTGAAAAAAGAAAGAGCTGAACGCGAAGCCTTCACAGATACTATAAAAAATATAGGTAGACAGATCAGCGGTATGATGAGTATTCCCAAAACTTTCAGTAATCCTTTGCTTAATCAAACAATTGTCAATGCTGCTAATTACAGCTTGGAAGGTGGGGGGAAACACATCCGGCCGTTGATGGCTTGGGCTATTGGTGTCAAGGGGTATGGATTAGAGCCGGAAGCGATAATACCGCTTATGCGTTCATTGGAATATATGCATACAGCATCACTAATTTACGATGATCTGCCTTCCCAGGATAATGCCGATACCCGCCGTTGCCGTCCTACTCTGCATTTAACCTATAATATTGCCGTAGCTGAATTAACCGGTCTCTTTTTGACCCAAAAGGCTATTGAAGAACTCACTTATCTTAACCGTTTTTCTTCCCAAACTATGCTGGATTTAATTCGTTATGTAGCCTACTCAACTCAGGAAATGTGTAAGGGACAATTGATGGACCTGGATTCCAAAGGCAAACAATTAACCCTGGAACAGTTGAACACGATGTGTTTTTATAAAACCGGGCTTGCTTTTGAGGCTTCACTTGTTATGCCGGCCCTTCTTGTCGGGGAAACAGAAGCTCAGATCAAGGCTATAAAAGAATTTGCCCGTCATGCCGGTATTGCCTTCCAAATCAAGGATGACTTGCTTGATGCCGAAGGTGATCCTGACTTGCTCGGAAAACTCACCGGTAAAGATACTGAGAACAGCAGTGCAACTTTTGTGACAATTCTCGGACCTGAGGATGCCCAAAAAGAAATGTGGGACCATTACTGTCAGTCTATTGAGAAATTGGCTGATATTCAGGTTGATACCACTTTTCTCAAACAGTTGCTGAATTACATTGTTAACAGGGATCACTAAAAAGGCCCTGCATTTTTTGCTATTGTATCTGTTCCAATATTATGATAAATTTATATTGCAGTGTTGAAGAATGGTGATTTGAATCGAACCTTTTTTCTTTTGGAATTAAAGGCAGGTGGTTATATAATCAGTATTAACATAGTAGTATTGGTAGGTCGGTAGAATGAAGATGTCGACCGGGGCACTCTCATTCGGGGGTGTTTTTTTGTTTTTTAGTAAATGATAATATTATTCAATGGAGGCTGATTAAATGGTTAGAAGAATAATTGTCTTATCAATTAGTATTTTGACTTTATTAACCTTGGTTTTTGCAGGTGGCTGTTCTAAACAGGATAATACAGATTCTGCATCCAAATCAGGTGAAACAATAAATCTAGGTGCCGTGCTTGATATCAGCGGTTCGTCTTCTTCCCTCGGTATTCCGGAAAGAGATACCTTGCGGATGCTGGCAGACCAGTTGAATGCCAAGGGCGGAATCAATGGTCGTCAGGTTAAATTGACTATTCTTGACAATAAAAGCGAAGAAACAGAAGGTGTTTTAGCTGTTAAAAGATTAATTGACCAGGAGAATGTAGTGGCTATTATCGGCTCAAGCGCCAGCGGAACGTCACTGGCTATGGTTGATACGGTGCAGAAGGAAGGAGTCCCCCTGATATCGCTGGCTACCAATAGTAAAATAGTAGAGCCGGTAAGTGAGCGCAAGTGGGTTTTTAAAATGGCCCAAAGTGACGAGCTAATTGCCAACAGTATGATTAAATACGCAAAATCTAAAGGTATTCAAAAAACAGCCATCCTTTATATGAATAATGCATACGGTGACGGGGGGCAAAAGGCCTTGAACCAAGCCGCGGCAGATAATGGCATAAGTGTTGTTTTGCTGGATAAGTTTGAGGCAACCGACAAAGATATGTCTGCCCAACTGGCTAAAATTAAGAACAGTGATGCCCAGGCGGTTATGGTGTGGGCGATTCCTCCCTCTGCTTCGATTGTAACCCGTAATTACCGTGAAATCGCTTTAAACATACCCATGATTCACAGCCACGGCATTGCTAACCAAAACTTTCTTGACCTTGCCGGCGACGCTGCTAACGGAATTGAATTCCCGGTAGGTAAAATTGTTGTAGCTGCCCAGCTGCCTGACAATGATCCTCAGAAACAAGTTCTCATGTCATATACAACAGACTTTACTGCCAAATATAACACTCCACCCAGCACCTTCGGCGGACATGCCTGGGATGCTTTCTACATGTTGGTTAATGCGATCAATGAATCCGGTACCGATCGAGCTAAAATACGTGATTCGTTGGAAAAGACCAAAAACTTTGTTGGAATTTCCGGTGTATTCAATATGTCGGAAACAAATCATAATGGGCTTGACGACAGCTGTATGGCTATGGTGAATGTAACAGACAGCAAGTGGGTTCTGATTAAATAGCTTCAAGGCGGTGTTATAATGCACGTTAATCTGTATTTACAGTTTCTTATTTCTGGCCTGACGCTTGGGAGTATATATGCCTTGATCGCACTTGCCATTGTGACAATCTATAATATAACCGGCATTCTGAATATGGCCCAAGGGGAGTTTGTCGCCTTGGGCGCACTGACTGCCTGTACTTTTTATTCAGCCGGTTTTTCCCTTCCTGCGTCATTCCTGATTTCAGTAGTAATAATTGCAATTGTTGGTGCCCTGATAGAGAGGCTGGCAATTAACCCGGTACGTAACGCATCCAGTATAACCCTCATTATTATTACTATTGGCTTGTCCATAATTATCCGCGGGCTGGCCCTTTTAATCTGGGGGACTAATCCTTATTCCCTGCCGGCTTTCACCCAGGGAGGTCCTTTGCAGGTATTTGGAGCTGCGATTAACCCCCAGAGCATTTGGGTTTTCGGGCTTTTAATTGTAACTGTTACAGGATTGTTCGTCTTTATGGAAAAGACTTATTGGGGAAAGGCTGTCAGGGCATGTGTCATCAACCGTATGGCAGCGAAACTTATGGGTATTAACCCTGACATCCTGTCATTAATGGCGTTTGTCATCAGTGGGGCGCTGGGTGCTGCTGCGGGCGTGTTTATTACCCCGATTACACTGGCTACCTATGATATGGGCTTCGCTCTCGGGCTTAAAGGATTTGTAGCAGCTATTATCGGAGGAATCAACAATGTAGGAGGTGCTATTATCGGTGGACTCCTGCTCGGTGTTCTTGAAGTTTTCGGGGCCGGTCTGATCTCTTCCGGATTAAAAGACGCAATCGCCTTAATAGTTTTGATTATCGTTCTTTTATTTAGGCCGCAGGGCATAATTGGTGTTGTAATTGGGAGGAAAGTGTAGTGCCAAGGGAAAGCTTGAAATATTTACTTATCGCTGCTGCAAGCATAGGTTTCGTGATCTTGCCGTTTGTTCTGGAAAGTAATTATCTGCTCAGCATTCTTATCATTATTGGAATATATACGTTGGTGGTTGAGGGGCTTGGCGTCCTTATGGGATATGCCGGCCAAGTGTCTTTTGGGCAGGCAGCTTTCTTTGGTATCGGCGCTTACGCGGTGGCTATTCTGACAACCCGCTATAGCTGGGGAACCATTCCCGCTTTTCTGGCGGCGATTGTTCTTCCCGCACTGGTTGCTGCTGTTATCGGTAGGCCTACGTTGAAGCTTAAAGAGCACTATCTCGCCTTGGCAACGTTGGCAATCGGAATTTTAGTACACATCTTTTTCAACGAGGGTGGGGAACTCACCGGCGGTCCTTCCGGTCTGACTGGAATTCCTTACCTTAAGATCGGTGGACTTGTTTTCGATCAGGATTATAAATTCTATTATCTCATCGGTGTGTTTGTACTGCTGGTTTTCCTGGGCGTACGCAACCTTGACCGTTCCAGAATTGGCCGCTCGCTGCGGGCTATTCGGGATAGTGAGGTGGCCGCAGAGGCGAACGGAATTAATTCTGCAGCTTTAAAGTTAAAGGCATTTGTTTTTAGTGCTTTCCTTGCAGGTCTAGGTGGAGGAATCTATGCTTATTACATCACCTTTATCAGCCCTGCACCATTTAACTTCAATATGTCGATCCAATTTGTAATAATGGCGGTTATCGGAGGACTGGGTACCATTTGGGGTCCTCTCCTCGGAGTGAGTTTGATGGTGGCTCTGGGCGAGGTGCTCAGATGGTTGGTACCGCTTTTCATACCTAACGCCGGCGGAGAATATCAGATCATATTTTACGGTTTGATCCTTGTCCTGACAATGATCTTTAAACCGGAAGGCTTGAGTACAGGTTGGAGAAAAAAAACCGTTTCAGATTCAGAAGAACAGGAACAAAAAAAAGAAAACTTGACAGTATCAATTCGGAGGTAGTGCCGTGTTTCTTGAAGTAAGCGGACTGACCAAGCACTTTGGTGGGGTAATGGCAGTCGAACATATTAAATTTAACGTTAATAAAGGTGAGATCTTTGCACTTATCGGGCCCAATGGTGCGGGGAAAACAACTGTTTTTAACCTTCTTACGGGCATGATCCCTCCGGATGAAGGCGGAGCAAAATTCAAAGGCAAAAACCTTGTCGGATTGAAGCCTTATCAAATCAGAAATATTGGTATTGCGCGTACATTTCAGAACCTGCAGCTTTTCAACAGCCTTTCAGTATTAGAAAATGTTATGGTAGGCGCTTATTTAAGCGGCAGGAAAGGTTTTATTCAATCGTTGCTGCGTCTTTCAGGAGTGGCAGCTGAAGAGGAGCAGGTCCGAAAGAAATCTCTGGAAGTCATTGAAGAACTGGGGCTGGGAAAAGATATCAATAATCCTGCGTCGGTTTTGCCTTTTGGTAAGCAGCGATTGTTGGAGATTGCCAGGGTGCTTGCAGGTTCTCCTGAACTGCTCTTTCTGGATGAGCCTGCCTCAGGGCTTAACGTCGGCGAGACAAAAAAATTGGCAAACTATTTAAAAAAATTAAAGAAGGATGGTTTTACCTTGGTTCTGGTGGAGCATGATATGGAAACAGTGATGAATGTAGCCGACAGAATTCTGGTTTTAAACTTTGGTACGGTAATTGCTGAAGGGACGCCGGAAGAGATACAGAGGAACGATGAAGTGAAGAAAGCTTATCTTGGGGAGGAAGATCAGTATGAATATTCTGGATGTAAATGGTCTTAAAGTGTTTCATGGACATGCGCAGGCCCTGCGAGGGGTGACTTTTCATGCCAGGAAGGGCGAGATTGTTGCTGTTTTGGGAGCAAATGGTGCCGGAAAAAGCACTCTCCTCGGCGCACTGTCAGGCATATACAATGCAAAAGCCGGTGAAGTAGTGTTTAATGGAAAACCGATTAACCGTCGGACTTCGGGATATATAGTAAAGCAGGGCTTGATCCTGGTGCCGGAGCATCGCCAGATATTCAATACCCTTACTGTTCAGGATAATCTGCTTTTGGGTGCGTTCCACCGTTATAATAAAGATAAAAGTATACTATATGAAGATATGGAAAGGGTTCTTGAAACATTTCCCGCCCTGCAGGGTAAGGAGCAGCAAACAGCCGGAATATTAAGCGGCGGTCTGCAGCAGATGCTGGCAATAGGTAGGGGTCTGATGGCCAACCCAAAACTACTTATGCTTGATGAGCCTTCAATAGGACTTGCACCAATGGTAGTCGCCGAGATTATGACAGCTCTGCGTAAATTAAGAGAAGACGGCACGTCAATAATCCTTGTGGAACAAAACGCTGCAGCAGCTTTCAAAGTTGCCGACAGGGCTATCGTAATTGAGCGGGGGCAGGTGGTAATTAGCGGCAAGCCTGGTGAGCTTGTAAATGATGAAAGAGTCCAGCAGGCTTATCTGGGACGTACCAGAGATCAAGCCGGCACAGTAGCCATGGCTTTATAATTAAGCGGAATCCGAGGCTTCTATGGAACATAGAAGCCTTGATAATTTGTTGTCTCCGAAAGGGGTCCCTCATGCTTATTGTAAACTTCAAAATTTTATGTAAGAATAGTAGAATTGAGGTGTATTTTTTATGATTATAACGGAATTACTCAGGAGTAATTCACAGAAATATCCTGATGAAACAAGTCTGATCGAACTCGAACCTGAACAAAATTTACGTAAAGAAATTACATGGCTTGAATTTGAAAGTATGGCAAACAGATTTGCAAATTTTCTCTTATCCCGAAATATCAAAAAAGGTGATAAAGTTGCCTTGCTTATGATGAACTGTCTGGAATGGCTGCCGATTTATTTCGGCGTCCTAAAAACCGGAGCGACTGCAGTACCGCTGAACTTTCGCTTTGATGCAAATGAAATTGAAAAATGCCTCAAAACCGTTTCGACAAAAGTACTGGTTTATGGACCGGAGTTTCAGGAGAGAATAAGAAAAATTGATGTTGCACTGAATCAATTACAGAGTCTTGTTTTTGTTGGCAGTAATTGTCCGGATAAGGCAGAAAATTATTACAAACTATTGGCTGAATTTCCTGCCAATACTCCCGATATTGTTATTTCCGGAGAAGATGAGGCCGGATTATATTTTACCTCCGGGACAACGGGGATTCCGAAACCGATTATTCTAACTCATGCCAATTTATATTCCGCCTGTATTACTGAATATACTCATCATGGACAAACCCCTGAAGACAACTTTTTATGTATTCCGCCTTTGTACCATACAGGAGCCAAAATGCATTGGTTCGGAAGCCTGTTTGTCGGTTCCAAAGCGATACTTCTTCGTGGGGTAAAGCCTGAATGGATCCTAAAGGCTGTATCTGAAGAAAAGGCGACGATTGTCTGGCTGCTTGTCCCATGGGCCCAGGATATCCTGGACATAATTGAGAGTGGAAAGATTGACTTGAAAGATTATAACTTGGAGCAATGGCGCTTAATGCATATAGGTGCCCAACCTGTTCCACCGAGCCTTATTGTGCAGTGGAAAAAGTATTTTCCTAATCAGTTATATGACACTAATTACGGGTTGAGTGAATCAACTGGTCCCGGTTGTGTCCATTTGGGAATCGAAAATATTCATAAGGTTGGTGCCATAGGAGTGCCCGGCTTCGGCTGGGAAGCAAAGATTGTGGATGGGAACGGAGTTCCTTTGCAGGATGGAGAGAAAGGCGAAGTTATTGTCAAAGGTCCGGGGGTTATGAAGGGTTACTATAATAACTCTGAAGCAACCGCTCAAGTATTAAAGGATGGCTGGCTTTATACCGGAGACGTAGGTTACAGGGATGAAGACGGGTTTATCTATTTGGTAGACCGTAAAAAGGATGTTATTATTTCCGGAGGGGAGAATATATTCCCGGTCGAGATTGAAGACTTTCTTCAGGCTCATGAAGACATAAAGGATGCTGCTGTTATCGGAATGCCGGATAAGCGACTGATTGAGGTTCCAATGGCTATTGTTGAATTGAAAGCCGGAAGAAATCAGACTGAGGAAAACCTGCTTCAATATTGTAGTGCCTTAGCGAGGTATAAAAGGCCCAGAAAAATTTTTTTTGATAAAGTACCCAGAAACCCGACCGGAAAGATTGAGAAGCCCAAACTTCGGGAAAAGTGGTGTAATTGATATGTAATTTTTTAATAAATCTTAAAGCCCTTCTTGTTATTTTTAATCAAGAGGGGTTTTAATTCGATAATTCAAATACGATGGGGTTAGTCAAGTTCTATTTTTATAACTTAAAAAGTTCCAGAATTTGGGCGCAATCATTTACTAAATCTATCAAATGAACGCATCCTTGTCCCTTACCTAAAATATTTGCTATTTCTTTTTTATTTAAGTTTCGTAAATTATTCCCGTGCAGGTTGTTAAGTAAAATAGTCGCTTCTCTGCAAACTCGGTCAGGTGAGCGCAGGAGTATTCCATCAGTATCCTCAACGGTGAACCCGTTTAGTTTAAGATTTACATTAAGCTCATGGAAAGAATCACTCAGATTTCCAGTCAATAAGTAGTGATCATTCCCTAAACCAAGTAGGCTTTGGGTTTTGAACCGAATAAACAAATTACCATCTCTTTTGCTTTCTCCCACATGAGTATACCAACTCCTGGTTATCCGGTCCGGATTGCTGTAGTATCTGCAGGAGCCCGCATAGAATTCCATCCATTTGTTTTCATATTCTTCTTCCGAGGAATAGTCGCGTTTTTCCCAAAGAAATGTCTCAGCCTGAATAATTGCTTTGATACTTTCAGAAAATAAAGAACCTGCCAGAGGATCATTAAGAAATGCTGTAACCTCTTTAAGCTTGGGACCGGAACTAAAGTAGGCTTCTGAACCAAGCAGAGGTGTAACCTGGCGAGAATTAATACTTATTGGTCCCGCGGATCTTTGTTCTTCCCATATGGCTTCTTCAACTATGAATGAGTTAGTATCGATTAACAGTCTGGCAGCAGCTTCCCGATACGTATCCAAGTAACTGGTTACAGCTTTAAGCACCCTGTCATTACTTCGGCGGACCTCAATATACCAATTGCGTTGAAAAAGATTTTTCATAATATAGTCATTCCTCCTCCCGTATAATCTGTCTCTATTAAAAAGTTTCCGCAAGAAATAAATAATCATTGAAATACTTTATAATATTCTTGATAACCAAAAGATCAAGAAAAGAGAGAGTGAAATAATTTGAAAAGCTATCGTAAAGAATTATGGTTCAATACCAAAAAGCGCAGGGAATATATCAATATTACAGGACAAGTAAGAGAATGTCTCCGGGAAAGCAGTATCAAAGAAGGCATCCTGCTCTGCAATGCCATGCATATTACAGCCAGTATTTTTATTAATGATGATGAAAGTGGCCTTCATCATGATTTTGAAAAATGGCTGGGAAAACTGGCTCCGGAAAAACCTCATAGCCAATATGATCATAATGGTTATGAAGATAATGCCGATGCCCACTTGAAAAGACAGCTTATGGGCAGAGAAGTGGTAATAGCGGTAACAAATGGCGATTTGGATTTAGGCCCCTGGGAACAAGTGTTTTACGGGGAATATGATGGTATGCGCAGAAAACGGGTTTTGGTGAAAATAATCGGTGAATAAGCCAAGTGGGGATCTTAGAATTGACTGTCGTAGGATTTCTCTGCAAATGATGAAAAGGGTCTCGACTAAAATAGCTGAACCTGGACTCAAAGCTGAAATGTTCGAAAAAAGAGAAATTGACAGTAATTCTCTATAATGCTACCATAATAATTGCGGGTTAAACATTTAGTATAATTATTCAGGTCAAGCTTTTGGCGAACATATCTTAACGAAATTAAGGAGGGGTAATTGTGAACGATTTTTACAAAGTCATTATGGAAAGGCGCAGTATTCGTAAGTTTAAGCCTGACCCTATCCCCAAGGAAGTACTTGAAAGAATTATCAAACTAGGAATGTGGGCACCATCGGCTATGAACACTCAGCCTTGGGAGTTCTATGTTTTCAGTAATGCGGCCCGTGAGCGGATAGGAGAAATTCTGGGAAAGTCTTATAAAAATATTACCCCGCGTCTTAAAGAGCTGTTTCTGGAAAAAATGCAGAATATTGTCCGGTATTTTTTCAGTGACATGGGGGGAGCGCCGACGATTATCCTTGTGCTTTCCAAAAAACTGCCGGTTGAGCAATATCAGCAGGGAGCTATTCAGAGTTGTGCTGCCGCCATCCAAAACCTTTTGCTGGCTGCCCATATTGAAGGATTGGGAGCCTGCTGGATGACAGGTCCTTTGTGGGTGGAAGAAGAAGTTCTGGCTTATCTGGGTCGGCAGGATGACGCCCGTATGGTTGCAGCTATTCCAATTGGGTATCCTGATCAGACGCCTCCTACTCCGCTGCGCAAACACGAAACAATCCACTGGCTTGAAGATTAGTTATCAATACTTATTAATTCATATTTGTTTATTTTAAAATAGTCCCGAAAGTCTTTCAGACATATGTTTCTCACGCAAATATCCAGGTTCCTATTTACGTTTATTAACATCTACTCTAACTAATTCAGCCATTTGTTTTAGGGCAGCGATATCTTTAATCTGAATGGATGATTTGTGAAAATCTATTATACCTTCATCCCGCATGCGGCCCATTTCCCGTGACATAGATGGTCTGGAAACGTTCAGGAAGTCAGCCAGTTCATTGCGCATCATAGGAAGGATAAAGGTTGTATCCCCGGCCTTTTCATATTGTTCGATAAGAAAAGAACTGATTTTCTCCCGCATGCTTTTCATGGATAAGTATTCTACCTGCTTATTTAGCATCAGCGTTTTGTCGGAGATAAGTCTTAGCATATTCTCGATAATTGTACGGTGCCAGTTACAGGCCTTGTTGCACTGTCCTAAAATTTTCTCCCGTGCCAAAAACATTGCATAGCAAGGCTTTTGGGCAATAATCGTTGCCGGCCAAACCGATTTATGGGAAAAAACCACGGCCTCTCCAAATAAGTCGCCAGGTTGAAGGATTGCCATAATCATGCGGTTCCCTGCGATATTTTCTTTAATAACAGCAGCTTCTCCACTAAGCATTATTCCCATTTTTTCGAACTTCTCACCGGCAGCGGCAATTAGATCGTTTTTATGGAATTTACTGATTTTAGGTTTTAGGCAGGCTAACATGGTTCTTAAGTCATTTGTTTCAATATTATCAAATAAAGCTGATTTTATTAAAACATCAATATGGATTTCCAACATTATATCACCTTCAGAATTGGTTGCCATAGCTACAGATTTTTTTAATTTTATTCTATTATATTGGACTTATTTAAGCAAATTTGAATGTAGTTTATGAGTGGTTTTATTGCTACAGTGTTGCAGTCCATAATTAAAACAATGGTACAACTGAAAATAAATTTTGCGCAATGATATATAAGTATTAGATCAAAAATTCTGATGATAATAAATAACAAGGGACCTCTACAGAAAAAATCCTCGGCAATTTGATTAAATTGCCGAGGATTTTTTGGCATAACTTAATTTATTTCATCAGCTTACTATATTTAGAGGTAATAAAGCTGGTTACTACTATATTTGGAAAATTCGTGATGATGCAATGAAGCAACTATTATATGTACCATGAATCGGTCAGTTAATGCTAAATGATTCATAAAGTCTTTGATTTTCGGCCTGTTAGATATATATATCATGCTTTCGGCACGTTCCTTGCATAAACAAATCTATGGTTGAACATATTCAATAAAGTTATTATTTTGTGTCTTTTATTAGTAAGAAGGTCAAAAATGGGTTCTTGCTCTCCAAAGACATAAAGTTGTGACTGTCAAGTACTTTTGAACAAATTTCGCTAAATAACTTTTAACACCTAGATACTCCCAAAAATGGTTTCCCGATGTTTGATTCTATAGCTATCACCACTTAAATGAATTATCTCACTCTTA
>JAQVLN010000168.1 GCA_028704155.1 Desulfitobacteriaceae bacterium | reverse complement strand
GGTTGAGTAATTCATATACGGAGAAGGGTCGAATGTAGTAACATTGCCCAGGTCTGTATAAGTTCCCGGCAGAGAGCCGGCACCAAAGTATAGTTTATAACCTGTGGGTAGTCCACCGCCAGAGGCCCAGTTAAGGGTGGCAGTTGGCAGCACATTGGTTGCTGCATCGGCAGGGGAAACCAGAGTTGCGCAGTTGGGTGCTACTGGAACTGCTTCATCCAAAGAAATATCATCAATGGAAATATACCATGGCGAGTAATTCAGATCAGCCCTTATACCTATATAGAAAGTACCTGTTGTAGCAGGAGAAAAAGAACCAGTAAAGAACTGATAATTGCCATTTGATACAGATGTAGAGGGAATTATTGAGTTTGTCATCCCAGCTACAGACGCTTCAGTCCCATAACTGGCAAGAATGCTGCATCCGGATGTAGCATCTTGTCGGGCATAAAAAGTTAACTCATAAATAGTTCCAGCGGTTAGTGAAACCGACTTAAACATCCAATCAGTATTATCATACTGAAGATAGGCATTCCAAGAACCAGTTCGGGGTGTCCTGTTGTAATTTGTAAGAGAGGTGTTCGCAAGCCAGGATGCTGTTCCTGCTACTGAAACTTGTGTCCAACCATTCACTGCAGTTGCCTGAGTGTTTCCTGTCTCAAAACCATCGAAGAAGACATTCTGCCCCCAGGAACTTCCCGCCCAAAAGAGGGTAAAAATTAATAATGTGAAAAGCTTTCTCATAATGTTGTTTTTTTGTGTGAATAATAGGGTTTGTAACACATTGAAAATGAGAAAAATACGTCTTTTTCTCCTATGAGAGCCTAAGAAATAGTCAATATCACGCCGGGCCTGGAAAAGAGGAAAATTGATTATGTAGCTGGTAATTAGTAAATTATGAGATATGGCAACAGGCAAAGCGATGCACAATTTTAGTGCTGCTAAAATACACTGCCATAAAAGCGTATGCAAATCAAATGGGTTGGGATTTATAAATCAGGTCAACATTAATGGATTGAATAATTTCATACTTTTTTAATTTTTTTAATAACATTTATGCCGAAAAATAAAAATAGACTTTTAAAAAATGTAAATATAATTTACGTATATTCTGCTTAGCTTTGCCTATTCTGACCTGCTGCACTTTAAAAGTAAGTCGAAATATCTTCAATAATTATAATTATAACTGTTGTAAATGAGTATATCAGACTAAAGCCGGGTGGCCAGGTAACCTAAAGCTTACAATGAAATCTATAGAAAGAAGTATTAAATTTTATACTTGATTTGTAAAGAAATAATGCATTTTTAGTAAGAGTTAATAAATTGTTAAAGCAATAGAGTGCTGATAATGAGCGTTTTAGCGTAAATATTTGAATTTTGTTTATCTGTAGTCCTGCTTCCGGACTATAATATTCACATATAAAGATCATATATACAGTCGTTTAGCTTTGTTATATAGAACTACCTATATATCTAATAAAGTTGATTGCGAAGTACGGATTTCTAAATCCGTACCTTGTAAATTCATTATTTATTTCGTACTTTTGTCCATTGCATGAAAAATTCCATGATTTAAAATGGTAAAGTCGGTTTAAAAATTATGGAATGTGCTTAAATTTAACATTGGGTTTGAAAAAGTGCGAAATTTCCTAAATCATTGATTAGATGGAGTTAAAGTGTGAAATTTAATTTTTACTTCTTTTCTGAATCCATAATTTCACCAAACTTTTTTAAACAAATTTGGGCTGTTTTCGTTGATTTAGTACCTTTATTGAAAATTTTAAACGTGTTCTTTATCTCTATTCGATGGAAAATCTTTACAAAGGACTGTTTATAGTTGGAAGCAGCGCACTGCTGCTTATTAGCATGCTGGCTTTGGAAAAAGCCTTGCGTAAAGAAAACAGGGCGCGGCTGTACCTGGTAGTATTTATGGTAATGGCTGCTATATATTATGCTTCTTTCGGTGTATATTTCCTTGCCCCCTCGCCTTATAGCGAATATGGCAATATTATAAGATTACCCATCGTGCTCTCCTTTATTCCTTTATTTTTTCTTTTTCTCCGGGATTCTGTGACCGGAACTACACAAAAATTCAAATACGTAGTCAAGCATTTGATATTACCTGTACTCTTTTTTGCATCTATTCCTTTTCTGCTGATATTCTCTTCCGGAGATGAACTCAATCCCGGCATAGGAGTAAATGTTATTCATTTATCTGCACAGATTATCCTGGTATTACAAACCATATTTTACACCCTGAGGATGTTCCGGCGCTATTCACGGTATTCAGGAAAGTTGCAGTTGTATTATAACGAGAAGCCAAAGGAGACTTATAAGATCCGTAACTTGCTGGTTGCGTTTGTTCTGTTTTTACTGGTGCTCGATAATTGGGTGATGTCATTGTTAATTCCGCCCCATCTTTTTAATATTGTTTATCCCATCTTATTGCTAACAGTAGCATCTGTAACCGGTTGGCTTGGTTTAATTACGGAGCCTAGAAAAGGTTCTGACATTTTGGTTAATAAGAGCATTGATGGTACCGCTACAGGTGCACTGAAGACTGCTGATCTGGTTAGTGAAAGATATTCCATGCGCACTCAACCCATATTAAAACCGATATTGGCAAAACCCATGGAGGAAAAACCTGCAGATACCAACGATAATACGGATTCCCATGATAATGGATGTGCCACCTTCGATTCCGATAAGCGGAAGTCATTGCATGCTGCTTTGATAGCTCTGTTGGATGAGAAAGAACCTTATGTTGACCCTAAACTTAACATCAAACAACTGGCTTCAGATCTGGATACCAATACCCGATACCTTTCTATAATAATTAATGAATTTGAGGAATGTAATTTTAACCAACTGATCAACCGCTACCGGGTGAATAAAGTCATCAGATTACTGGTTGATAATCAGGCGAAGTCATATTCCTTTTTTGGGTTGGCTCAAAAGGCCGGCTTTCATAGCAAATCAGTATTTATTTCTTCCTTTAAAGCCCAAACCGGGCAAACGCCCACCGCCTTTGCTGCCTCTATGCGAAAGCTGATTCAGGTTTAGTGGATGTGTTTCCCGTATCGCAGCGCTCTCGGAATTTTGCTATGCTCAAGATGAAGTTAGAGGTTAGAGGTTAGAGGTTAGAGGTTAGAGGTTAGAGGTTAGAGGTTAGAGGTTAGAGGTTAGAGGTTAGAGGTTAGAGGTTGGAAATTCTTCCCCCGTATCCCGGTCCACTTGTCACTCCGTGTCATTCCGCGTCCCTCGTCCCTTTTGGTCTTTGGTCTTTGGTCTTTGGTCTTTGGAGGTTAGAAGTTGGAGGTTAGAGGTTAGAAATTCTTCCCCGGTATCCCCG
>JAQVLN010000167.1 GCA_028704155.1 Desulfitobacteriaceae bacterium | reverse complement strand
ATGCCTACCCTAAATACCATTGCTAAAAACTTGGTTGCTGAAGAAAATAAGCTTATTCTAGCTATAGCTACTCCGTTAGCACAGGCAATGGCAAATGCAACTAAAAGTAATGGTATCCCCGTATTATTTACTGCGGTAACAGATCCGGTTGCTGCAGGTTTGGTAAAAGGGATGGATAAGCCAGGCAAGAATCTTACGGGGACTATTGATATGGCACCTGTCGCTGAGCAAATTAAACTAATACAAGATATCAACCCCCAGGTAAAGAACATTGGTGTTATTTATAATACCAGTGAAGTAAATTCAGTAGTCCAAGTGGAGCTGGCAAAAAAGGCGGCTAAGGAATTAGGTTTAAACATTATAGAAGCTGTAGCTACCAATACCAGCGAAGTTGACCAGGCGGCAAAATCTTTGGCTGGTAAAGTTGATGCTATATATGTACCTACTGACAATGTGGTTGTTTCTGCTTTGGAGGCTGTAATTAAGGTTGCTGAAACTAACAAAATACTTTTGGTTGCCGGAGAAAAAGATAGTGTCACGCGCGGGGCTGTGGCTACTATTGGACTGGATTATTACCAATTGGGTAAACAAACCGGGGAGATGGCCTTAAAAATATTAGCTGGTGAAGGTAAACCACAGGATATGGCGGTTGGGTCTCAGCAGGGAAACCAGTTGGTTGTTAATCAGAAAGCTGCAGCTGCCCTGGGAGTAGTTATTCCGGAAAATGTTCTGGAAAAAGCCACAGAAGTAATAGAATAAGGTGATATTAATGGAAGCATTACTATTTTTAGAAACTGTAGAGCAAGGATTAATATACGGTATTGTAGTTTTGGGCGTTTATTTGAGTTTTCGGGTATTAAACTATGCTGACTTATCTGTAGACGGCACGCTCCCTTTGGGGGCTGCCGTCGCAGCTAGTATGATTGTTGCCGGCTATAACCCATGGATAGCCACTCTGGTTGCAACTTTAGCAGGAGGAATTGGCGGGCTATTTACCGGATATTTACACACCAAATTTAGAATAGACCCTTTACTCACCGGTATTTTGACTATGACCGGGCTTTATTCAGTAAATCTGCAAGTTATGGGCAAAGCAAATATCCCTTTACTAGGTTATGAAGTGGTCTTTGCTTCGCCATTTGGCTTAAGGGGAGAAGTTTTTACCCTGGGATTGCTTTTATTAATAGTTTCTATTTTAGTTATATCGATTTATAAGTTTCTGGGTACAGAGATAGGAGTAGCTCTACGGGCAACAGGAAATAACCAGCGCATGATTACCTGTTTGGGTGTAAATACAGATAATATGAAACTGCTGGGTTTAGTCATTTCTAATGCGATGGTAAGTCTGAGCGGTGCATTGATTTGTCAATATCAAGGGTTTGCAGATGTAGGTTTAGGGATAGGCACCATAGTTGGAGGACTTGCATCTTTGATTATCGGAGAAATGCTCTTTAGTAAAGATTCTATTTTCAGGGATTTAGTCTCCATGGTTCTGGGTTCGATAATATTTCGTTTAATCATTGCTCTGGTTCTGTGGTTGGGATTACCTCCCGCTTATTTAAAACTAATGACTGCTTTCATCGTGATTATATGTCTTACTGCACCCGATATTAAAGCAGGTGTTAAATTTATAAAAAAGAGGGGCAACAGCTATGCTGAAAATAGTTAATCTGACAAAAATTTTTAACCCAGGTACGATCAATGAAAAAAAGGCTCTGGATAATATTAATCTGCATCTAAAAGAAGGCGACTTGGTAACTATCATAGGAAGCAATGGTGCAGGAAAAAGCACATTAATGAACGCTATTTCTGGAGCAATAGCTGTAGATAAGGGCAAAATCTACATTGATAATATAGATGTAACCAGTCAGCCTGAATACAGGAGGGGGAAGTTCATCGGCCGAGTATTTCAGGATCCGATGACAGGCACAGCTGCAGAAATGACAGTGGAAGAAAACCTGGTATTAGCATTAAAAAGAGGACAAAAAAGAACACTGAGAAAATCTATAAAGAATCCGGAACGGGTTCTCTTTAGGGAACAATTAAAGCTATTAGGGTTAAATCTTGAGAATGATTTACGGCAAAAAGTAGGATTGTTATCGGGAGGTCAACGCCAGGCTTTAACGCTCTTAATGGCTACTATTACTAAGCCTAAATTATTATTATTAGATGAGCATATTGCAGCCTTAGACCCCCAGATCGCTAATCTGGTAATGGAATTAACCAAACAAATTGTGAAAACTAACCGGCTAACCGCCTTAATGATTACTCATGATTTGCATCAGGCCCTTGCTGTAGGCAACCGCACCATAATGATGCATAAAGGGAGAATGTTGTTTGAATTAAAAGGGGAAGAAAGGAAAAGAGCAACTGTTGAAACTTTGCTGGGGCTATTTAGGAAGCAGAGGGAAGCAGAGGGACGGTCCTTTTGCTTCCTCGCTTGAGGGTGGCACGGGGACGTTTCGTTTGCCATATGTTTAGAAAGCAAAGGGACGTTCTTTTTGCTCCTCTCTCCCCGCTTAAATAAATATTTGATATAATGGATAAAAACGGATGTGGTGATAAATGGGGAGGAAGGCAGGGAGTATCCTGCCGGATTGACTGAACCGGATTTTGTCTTGGGAATAATTCATGAAAAGAGACCGGAGTCCATTAAAGGATTTAGAGAGTTCATGCTGCAGGAGAACGAGGACCAGTGTCTTGATTATCATATTAAGCTGCGGAAAACTGATAGCGAAGTAAAAGCAGAGATAGAAGCCATAATGAATGGCGAATCAATAGAGAAACTATTGGGACTAGAAAAGTCAAAACGGCAGGAAATTCTGCGAAAGATCAAGAAAAGTGAAGGAGTAACACAGCGGCAGATCGCCCGTGTAACAGGAATTAGTCAGAATATAGTATTTAAGGCGTAACCATTTGGAGGCTAGGAAGCATAGGAAGCAAAAGGACCGTCCCCTTGCTTCCAGTCCCCTTGCTTCCAATAAAGGGGTGTAGCAGCAGATGAGCAATCTTATCGACCTTACTAAGCCATTTCTTTTAAAACTTTTGGTTTATCCAGGAGAAGTAGACTTATTGAACGATATCTTGGAGATTCATAAGGAATTAAACGAGGAGATGGTGCCCCTACAAGGGAGTAGTGAAGATCTTAGAATTATGGACCTCTTAGATGAGGCTTTTGGTCATGTCAGCGACGAGTCAAGTGAGCCTCTTGAGAAAGATCAGTTTATAAGTGATACTTTTGCCGAAGAGTGTATTCTTGTTTATAATTCGCTGGCGCAAAGGCTGAGAAAGGTTGTTGCTCTTGGATTAGTAGATGAAAAAGGGGCTTACAGGCTGCCAATCTATGTCAACGA
>JAQVLN010000057.1 GCA_028704155.1 Desulfitobacteriaceae bacterium | reverse complement strand
TGGGTATTTTGTATCTCATTAATAGTAAGATAGTTTTTACTGAACAAAAAACTCCCCAAACTTTAATTCGCCCTTATAGTATAAGTACCGGCGATCTGGCGAATCTGCTAACTGAGGAAAACGACAGAAAGATAAATGATATACTGAAAGAAGGTTGGGGTTTAATCTCATATACTGAAAATGATTTGGAAATAATTAAATATATAGCCCGCTGCATTACTAACAGGGCTGCCGACCTAATTGCCGGTACTTTTGTCGGAATAATGGGACATATGGATCGTAATCTAAGCTCTCCCCACACTATAGCCATAGACGGATCGCTTTACGAGAGATTACCGGGCTTTTCCGAAAGGATAAAAAAGAGAGTTAACGAAACCTTGGGCAACAAGCAGTATCCTATAGAATTTTGCTTGGTTAAAGATGGTTCAGGCATAGGCGCAGCAATTGCTGCGGCGATGAAGGAATCCTGAATATCTGTCCCTGCCCCTGTTTAAATTTCTAAACTCGTTGGGATGGCTTTGCAGTTTTTGCTGACTTGTATTAAAATATTTGCTAAGAAAATGGTGATTTTTTATCAAATATTGGGAGGAAAAAAGAAGAAAATGACAAACACAACTGTAGAAACACGGGAATTTCAAACTGAAATCAGGCAACTGCTTGATATTGTGATTCACTCTCTTTATACTGATCGACAAATTTTTCTCCGCGAGTTGATTTCCAATGCCGCCGATGCCATTGAGAAACTTCGCTTTACACAAATTACCGGCGCAGAAATAGTTGATCCCGATCTGCCTCTGGAAATTACAATTGAAGCCGATGATATCGCCCATACCTTAACAATCAGTGACACCGGAATTGGAATGAGCAGAGAGGAACTTATCGAAAACTTGGGAACAATAGCTCACTCCGGCTCAAAAGAATTCTTTCAAAAGTTAAAAGAAGGAGATAAGAAAGACTTAAATTTAATTGGTCAGTTCGGTGTAGGATTTTATTCTGCCTTTATGGCAGCCGAAAAAGTTACTTTATTTACCCGGTCTTTGGATCCGAAAGCAACCGGTTGCCAGTGGATTTCGGAAGGTACTGGCAGTTATTCTCTTGATGTTGCCCAAGGTCAATCCCGGGGAACAAAAATAATTCTCCACCTTAAGGAAGATGCCTGGGAGTATGGTAAGGCGGATATAATTAAACGTATTATCAGGCAATATTCCTCTTTCGTTCCTTTCCCGATTAACGTTAATGGGGAAAAGGTGAATACTGTCCAAGCATTATGGACAAAAAATAGAAATCAGATTACTGACGAAGAATATACCGAATTTTATAAATATATAGCAAATGCCTATGATGAACCTGAATTCTACTTGCATTTTTCCTCGGATGCTCCAATTTCAATTAATGCTCTCCTGTTTGTTCCCAAAGAAAACCTTGAGATCCATGGCTTCGGTCGTACTGAGCCAGGAGTAAACCTTTATTGTAAAAAGGTCTTAATTCAGGAACAGGCACCGGATATTTTACCAGAATGGTTACGTTTTGTTAAAGGCGTTATTGACAGCGAAGAACTGCCCCTTAATATTTCTCGCGAGACCATGCAGGACAGTGCTTTAATTGGTAAACTAAACAGAGCTGTAACAGGCAAATTCCTTAAGTTTCTGGCTGAGCAAGCAGATTCTGATCCCGAAAAATATCAGGACTTCTGGAAAAAATTCTATGCTTTCCTTAAGGAAGGAGCAGCAAATGATTTCAACCACCGTTCTGATTTGGTGAAATTACTTCGTTTTGAATCTTCAAAAACTGATCAGGATCAACTCATTTCCCTGGCCGACTACGTTGGGCGTATGAAGGAAAATCAAAATGCAATTTATTTTTTGAGTGGTCCAAACCGCGAAACGATCGAGGCTGGTCCTTATTTGGAGATATTTAAAAATAATGACCTTGAAGTGATTTATACTAACGAAGCTATTGATGATTATATTTTTGGTTTAGTAGGGGAGTTTGAGGGCAAGAAACTTCTCTCGGCTGATCAAAATGAGTTGGAATTACCCGAACTTGAAAAGGAACTCTCTAGTGAAGAATCTTTAACATCAGAAGAAATTACTTCGATGACCAAGTGGCTTAAGGATACTCTGGGAGAAAAGGTAACTGAAGTGCGGGAATCCAAGCGTCTGGTAGACAGTCCTGCAATTATTCTTACAACCCATGGAACCCACAGTATGCACCGTGTAATGCAATTAATGAACAGGGAGATGAGTTTCTCCGATCCTTGTATCTTTGAAATTAACAGCCGTCATCCCTTGATTAAACGGTTAAACTCCTTAATTATTAAAAATGATCCTTTTGCAAAGGTAGCATCAGAACAACTCTTTGAGAATGCCCGTATTTCAGCCGGTTTATTAGTAGATCCCAAGGAAATGGTGACTCGATTGTATCAAATCCTTGAACGCTCCCTTGGTTAATAATCTGAATTAAGAGAGCGCCATGATCATTCTCTAATAATGATAAACAGTTTAGAAATACTATTCCCGGCTTAACTTCTTCTTTACTTTGCTAAATAATAAACGTATAGTTATATAGGCAGAAAGAAATTAGTTGCAGGATTTTAGATGCTTTAAGCGAATATTGTATAATAATTTAAACATCATCTCTAGGTCCTCAGTAAAATGAGGTTAAAAAGGGAAGCCGGTGTAATTCCAGCGCGGTCCCGCCACTGTGATCAAATTGTTAAATAAACAATTTGAAGCCAGAGACCTTCCTCAGAGAAAGTCACAGACCTACGCAAGATAGGAGATGTGGTCTTATTATTAACCATATCGAGCCGTAGAGGCTCGTTTTTATTTTTAATCTTAATTAGGACTGAAATTAATCAGCTGCATATGGCACAATCCCTTAACCAGGTATTTATTTTATCCGCACGAAGAAAAGATAAATGATCGTAATTCTAAACTGGATTTAATTCTTATAACTAATTAACAACTGAGAGAAGGAAAAAAACATGAATCAGAATCGGCCTTTTAGAACTAATTCTGCCTTAATGATCCAAGGTACTTCCTCCAGCGTTGGTAAGAGTGTTTTAGCAGCAGCTTTATGCCGCATTTTTTATCAGGAAGGTTATCTTACCTGTCCTTTCAAAGCTCAAAACATGGCCCTGAATTCCTTTGTAACTATAAATGGCGGAGAAATGGGCAGGGCCCAGGTTGTTCAAGCCCAAGCAGCCGGCCGTGAACCTGATGTTCTGATGAATCCAATATTGTTAAAACCTACAGGCCAAGCCAGTTCTCAGGTGATTATTTTAGGTAAACCCCAGGGAAATCTTTCAGCCATGCGTTATCATGGGGAATATCAGCGTAAAACCTGGCCTATCGTTCAGGAATGCCTTCAGAAATTAATCAAGGAAAATGAAATTCTGATTATAGAAGGTGCAGGCAGCCCGGCAGAAGTTAACTTAAAACAAAATGATATTGTCAATATGCGGGTAGCAATGGAAATTAAAGCCCCGGTATTGTTAGTAGCAGATATTGACCGCGGCGGTGCCTTGGCTTCCGTTGTTGGGACCCTGGAGCTTGTTGAACCCGAGGAGAGAACACTTGTTAAAGGAATTATTTTGAATAAATTCAGAGGAGATATCAAACTATTACAGCCTGCTCTTGATTTCCTGACCCAAAAGACTGGGATTCCTGTTTTAGGAGTTATCCCTTACTACCTGGATTTCAGTATTCCGGAGGAAGATTCTGTTGTTTTGGACAAAGAAAAAGTTAACGGTCCCATAGCCGACTCCTTACAAATGTTGGACATAGCTATTATTAGATTGCCCTTTATCTCCAATTTCACAGATTTTGATGCTTTAACTGATGAACCAGATGTGCAGCTTCGGTATGTGAAAAAAGCAGAGGATCTGGGTAATCCGGATTTGGTGATCTTACCCGGAAGCAAGAATACCTTGACTGACTTGGGCTTCCTGCATAAAAGCGGTCTGGCTGTCAAGCTAAAGCAGCGCTGGCTGGATTCCGGTCCAATAATCGGGATCTGTGGCGGATATCAAATGATGGGACGCTTGGTACGTGACCCCTATCATACAGAGTCAAATCTTGAGGAAATTTCTGGATTAAACATTCTCCCCATGGAAACAGAATTTCATCCGGAAAAACACACGGTACAAAGTCAGGGAATTATCACCGGAAACAATCTGTTTTTAAAACGTTGTCAAGGCCAGCAGATTATAGGTTATGAAATTCATATGGGGCGTTCCTTCGCCGATAAAGGAACAAACACATTATTTAACTTATCGGCCAATGACAGTTATTATGCCGATGGTTTACAAGCTGGTTCGGCTATGGGTACCTACCTGCACGGAATTTTTGATAATGATAATTTACGCCGGTCTTTATTAGAATGGTTATGGGAGTTGAAAGGAAAGAAACGTCCTGTTGAAAATACAACCTCACAAGCTGCTCTAAGAGAAATTGCCTTTAATCAACTTGCTGATCTTGTTCGCAGAAACCTGGATCTACCGGCACTCCGTGCGATCATGGGTTTATAGATATGCATCCATCAATCTTACTTTTTGCATTTTTAATAGATCAAATTATAGGTGATCCTCCTAATATTCCTCATCCGGTTGTCATAATGGGTAAAATTATAGATTACCTGGAAAACAAGCTTAATTACGGCAGTGCTCAAAACCGGCGTTTTCACGGAATTATTTTAACAGTTATTCTTGTGGGAGGCAGTTTTTTCCTTACGTGGGGTTTACTCGGAATTGCTGAAGCATTTCACCCTTACCTTAGGTATGCTTTGGAAATTTATCTTGTATCAACGACAATTGCATCTAAATCTTTAATTGAAGCCGGAAAAGGTGTATTATCTGAACTACAAAATTCTGATTTAGAACAAGCCCGTATCCGCCTATCCTGGCTGGTCAGCCGCGATACATCCAAATCATCTGAAACTGACATAGTCAGGGGAACTATTGAAACCCTGGCAGAGAACTTTGTCGACGGGATTCTTTCCCCGCTTTTCTTTGCTGCGCTTGGCGGAGCACCCCTCGCCATGGCTTTTAAAGCAGTCAGCACTTTAGATTCCATGGTAGGCTATCGCAATGAAAGATACGAAAATTTCGGCTGGTCAGCCGCTAAATCAGATGATTGGGCCAATTATCTTCCTGCCAGACTATGTGTGCCCATCTTATTGGCTGCCGGTACTGTCTATAAGCTGCCGGTTAAATATGCCTGGCATATCTGGCGGCGGGATGCAGGTAAACATCCCAGCCCTAACGGCGGAAATCCTGAAAGTATTGTTGCAGGTCTCCTGGGAATACGTTTAGGCGGAGTAAACCTTTATCATGGTAAAGAACATTACCGGGCAGAAATGGGGGAAGCCCAACATATTTCAACTTTTCAGGACATTATCCATTGTCTGTCTCTGATACGCATTGCCGCCTGGTTTTCCCTGATACCCCTATTACCCCTCTCAACTCTGATTTTCTTTCTGTTTTAAAATATTATAAGAGAAATTGAGGGTGTTATGGGAATGTTTGATGGATGGAGAGTGATTATTATGCATGGTGGAAACCTGCGCCGGGCCAGAGAACTTTACGGACAGGATTCTTTTTTAGATTTATCGGCCAATATAAATCCTTTTGGTCCACCTGAGAGTGTTTGGGATAAAATAAGAGAAACACTTCCGCAAATTGTAAACTATCCTGATCCTGAAAGTAAACAGTTAAGATCCGAACTAGCCTCAGTCTATCAGTTACCGGTTAATAAAATAATGGTGGGCAACGGCGCCGGTGAATTATTATTTACCTTGTTACAATCTTTAAAGCCGAAAAAAGTTGCAATTCCAACACCTTCATTTAGCGAATATGAACAAGCTGCACGGGCTGCCTCGGCAGAAATATTCTATATTCCACTGGGTGCCCAGGGCTGGTCAGGATTATCACCTGTAAATACGACTGAAGAAAGAGCCATATTTAGAGATATTTGGCAACAACATCTTAATGGTTGTGACTTATTATTTATTTGTTCTCCCCATAACCCAACAGGGAGTCTTATTTCCAAAGAACATTTTCAACTTCTGCTGGAGATCAGTAGAGGTATTAACTGCCATATCATTTTTGATGAATCTTTTTTTGATTTTCTTCCGGAAGAAACGCGTTGGTCTGCCCGCCTTGATCTGGAGTTCAATCCACAGCTTATAGTACTGTACTCCATGACCAAGTTTTATAGTTTACCGGGACTGCGCCTTGGTGCTTGTTTTGCTTCCTCTGATGTAATCTCCCATTCCCGCCTGTTCAGGGATCCCTGGTCAGTTAATGTCCTTGCTGAACAAGCAGGTATAGCCGCACTGCAGGATAAAAATTTTCCTGCTCTTGTTCGTCGGAAACTTAATGAAAGCAAGAAATTTTTTACGGTAAATCTCAAACAATCTACTTATAAATCGCTGAAGGTTTTACCGGGTTCGGCAAATTTCGTTCTGGTCGAACTGCTTGATCACTGCTCAGGAGAATTTGTTAAAGCACTTGCCAATCATGGTATTTTAGTTAGGGATTGTGCCAACTTTAAGGGGCTTCAAGGTTCCTATATACGGATAGCAATTAAGGATATTTCCAGCATGAAACATTTGCTTAACGCTCTTTCCTTAATCATCTGATTTCTTCGAAATGACAATATACTGCTAAGCACTAATTATCTACCTTTTATTTTATTTAAACAACCGTTCGGTATGATTTCACTGAATATCTAAATAAAACAAGGTAAACTAAATAGGTAAATAATTATATGGGTTAATTACAAAAAATTTGAAAATGGAAGGGGAAAATGAAATTGGCATACGAGAATATTCTGTTCGAACGCCGCGATAATATTGCTATTGTAACTATCAATCGGCCTAAAGCGTTAAATGCTTTAAACTTTGATGCCTTAAAAGAACTTTCGCAGGCCTTTGATGAAATTAAAGAAGATTCAACCATCAAGGTTGTAATTCTTACAGGAGCAGGCGAAAAGGCCTTTGTTGCCGGTGCAGATATCTCTGACTTGGTTACGTTTAGTTCTCTGGATGGTAGAAGTTTTGCACATCTCGGTCAAGCGACCATTAGAAAATTAGAACTTCTTCCTCAACCGGTGATTGCAGTAATTAAAGGTTTTGCTCTTGGCGGCGGATGTGAATTAAGTTTAGGTTGTGATATTCGTTTGGCGGGAGAAAATGCGAAACTCGGACTGCCAGAAGTTAATTTAGCTCTTTGTCCGGGATTTGGGGGTACACAACGTTTACCACGCTTAGTTGGAACCGCAAATGCCAGTCTCCTTACCTTTACAGCAGATATAATTGACGCTAACGAAGCCTTAAGAATTGGATTAATCAATCAAATACATCCTGTAGACAAAGTGATGGATGAAGCTCTGGCTCTCGCAGCTAAAATTGCCACCAAAGGACCAGTAGCTATTCAGCAAGCCAAGAGTGCTATTCAAAGAGGAATAAATATGGCTATGGATGATGCCTTGGCCTATGAGGCTGAAGCTTTCTCCATCCTATTTAGCACCAGCGATCAAAAAGAAGGCTGTTCGGCTTTCCTTGAAAAACGCAAAGCACAGTTTAAAGGCCAATAACTCAAATTGAAAATAATAAATAATCCTGGGATTTACGTTAAAAGGAATTCGCTTATTGTGGATTCCTTTTTTATGCTGAATATTATTTTCATATATTGTAATAGTTTTCCTTGTAAGTTTTTTTTGTTTAGGGGAATTATAAAAAGTGTTAAATCTTTGTAGAAAATAGTATTTTTATTACCAATAACGTTATAATATCATTTTAATTTAGTCAGACGTAAATTAGATGTGGGGTAATTCTGATCTGTAAGGAGGTTATTAATATGACTATTCGGGCAGCAATTAATGGTTTTGGTAGAATTGGCAGATTAGCCCTACGAGTTGCTTTAACCAGATCAATCCCGGTAGAGATCATTGCTGTAAATGATTTGGGGAAACCTGATATATTGGCACATCTCTTGAAGTATGATTCGATTCATGGGATTTTACCTCTCCCGGTTGATATTAAAGAACATACAATGATTGTGGATGGAAAAGAAATTAAAATTTTAGCCCAAAAGAATCCTGCAGATTTACCTTGGAAAGAACTTGGCGTTGATATTGTTATTGAGTCAACAGGTTATTATACAGATCGTGAGGGGGCAGCAAAGCATATTTCTGCAGGCGCCAAGAAAGTAGTAATCTCCGCACCAGGTAAAAACGAAGACATTACTATAGTAATGGGAATAAACGACAATTTGTATGATCCTCAGAAACACCATATCATTTCCAATGCTTCCTGTACAACAAATGGTTTGGCACCTGTAGTCAAAGTTTTACTTGAGGAATTCGGTATTGAAGCAGGAATGATGACGACTATTCATTCAGTCACAAATGATCAACGCATTCTTGATTTGGAACATAGTGATTGGCGCCGTTCCCGGGCTGCCTTTCAATCAATGATTCCTACAACTTCAGGAGCGGCTAAAGCAGTTGCCCTTGTCCTGCCGGAACTAAAAGGAAAATTAACAGGTCTGGCGGTTCGTGTACCAACACCTGACGTATCTCTCGTTGATTTTGTGGCTAATCTATCCCGAAAAACAACAGCTGAAGAAGTTAATTTCCAGCTGAAAGCCGCCGCTGAGGGTTATTTAAAAGGCATTCTGGAATTTAGCAATTTGCCCCTTGTTTCAATCGATTACAAAGGTAATCCTATCAGTTCCATTGTTGACGGCTTGTCTACTATGATGCTGGGAG
Source organism: Desulfitobacteriaceae bacterium (assembly GCA_028704155.1). Taxonomy (GTDB): domain Bacteria; phylum Bacillota; class Desulfitobacteriia; order Desulfitobacteriales; family Desulfitobacteriaceae; genus UBA2264. The sequence goes on along the minus strand of JAQVLN010000057.1, from coordinate 4,742 downwards.
ACAATATGGTTAAAGTTTTAGCGTGGTATGATAATGAAATAGGTTATTCTAACAGGGTTATTGACTTGGTTTCTTTAATTGTGGCTAAAGGTTTATAAAACAAATTGGAAATGAAATCCTAATAAATAATAACGAATCTGTAGGCTTTTGTCCTGCAGATTTTTATTGTATTTTTAAAAATCCTTACGAAGCAAATGTGCTGATTTAACACTATATCGTAAAATATAATTTAATTTTATTTTAGCTTAATTACATGTTATAATGCGAGGGTATGGCTTAATAGGAATTAAAAGGAGGTTAGAATAATTAATCTTGATTTAAAGAAAACACTTTTTAACATATTTAAAAGAAGTTTTTATATTCTAGAAAAATTAAAAATTTATATAATAAACACTATTGACTATATTGGAAATATCCAATCGGTGATTTTTAAAAAATCTAAATTAATACGCTGGCAATCATATAAAATATGGGGTACAGTTTTAATTTTGCTTGTAGTAGGTATCGGTATTGGTGCCTATATAAATACTACCGTTCCTGCAGCCGTTATGTTTATAAATGGTCAGCGAATCGGAATAGTCAGCAGTATTGATCAGGGAGAACAGCTTATTCAAACGATTTTAAAAGAGAAAGGACAGGTAATAGAAAAACCGGCTAGTACTCATGATAAAATTGAATACAAGCTCATCCGTCTTCAGAAGATAATTACTTGCGGAAACCTAAAGACGGATAGCATTTGTAATAATTTAACAACTTATGTAGACGGCGTTGAGCTACATATTTCCAATGAAAAAGTTGCAACTCTTTCGAATCAGGAAAACATTGAAAATGCTTTAACAGCTTTTAAGAATTATTATGCAAACCCTAGCGACTCTAACAGAATTTATTCTGTTAGTTTTATTGAGGAAGTAACAACGAAACAAATAGAGACCCAACCGGAAGAAATTCAAACAGAAACAACAGTTCTCGAAAAGCTTAAAGAAGGGAAACTCGCTAATCAGGAATATGTTGTTAAAGATACCGATACCTGGTGGCTCATTGCGCGGAATCACGACATGCTTATTAAGGATGTCCTGGCCGCAAACCCTGGAAATACCGAAGATTCTGTTCTTCAAGCAGGACAAAAAATCAATCTGATTTCATCTGCTCCTTATCTAACGGTTATTAGCAAAGGAGTACTTACTCAATCTGAAATAATACCTTACGAAGTACAAACCATAATTGATGATTCTCTGGCAACAAATGAGCAGGTTGTCAAACAACAAGGAATTGAGGGCAGTAAACAAATCACTGTTGAATATACTCAAACAAACGGTACAATTATTGAAAAACAAATTATAGATGAGCAAATAACTAAACAACCCGTTACTCAGATTGTTTCTAAAGGACCTATAATACAGCCATATACAATTGCTTATGCTTCTTCACGTGGAACAGGCAGTATCTCCGGTTTAAGATGGCCATTTAGTGGATATATCAGTTCTCCTTACGGCAATCGGTCAAGAAACTTTCATAAAGGAATAGATATAGCCGGCAGATCCGGAACACCTTTCGTAGCAGCGGCTTCAGGCACAGTTGTTGAAGCCGGCTGGTCAGGAGGCTATGGTAATATGATACTGATTGACCACGGAAACGGGGTAAAGACTCGTTATGGGCATGCCTCGAAAATTCTGGTTTCAGCCGGTCAACACGTTACTAAAGGGCAGACTATTGCTTTATTGGGTTCTACAGGAATTTCTACCGGGCCGCATTTACATTTCGAAGTAATAGTAAATGGGAATGCTGTAAATCCAATAAACTATCTTCCATAAATCAAAATAATTATTACATGGATGTTTGCAACACTCTTTTTTCTTTATTTTAATCCAGGAAATAAATAGTATTTATCTAAATTAATGCATACTATTTAGATGCTCGAATATAATTAATACATACTAATGAGACAAGCTAATGATAATTGATACATACTATTATGATTAAAAAACAAAAATAATACACACTAATTAGCTAAATATGCAAATGTAAAGCAGGAATTTTGTCTTTTTAGTTGAAGTAATATATTATACATTTAATCTTGAGGAGGTTTTTTTACTATGACTGTCAAAGTAGCAATCAGTGGATTTGGAAGAATTGGCCGCTTAGCCTTAAGGGCCGCTATCAACAAATCAGTCCCATTTGAAATCACAGCTATTAATGGTGGTAAACCTGAACTGATGGCCCATTTATTAAAATATGATTCTGTTCATGGTATTTTTCCTTATGATGTTGAAGTAAATGAGAATACTATGACGGTAAAAGGTAAAAAGATACAACTTGTTTCTGATAGAAATCCTTCAAATTTGCCTTGGAAGGAACTGGGTATTGATGTAGTTATTGATTGTACAGGTCAATTTAAAGACCGTGAAGGTGCGGCTCAACATCTTACTGCTGGGGCTAAAAAAGTTATAATCTCGGCAGCCGGTAAAAATGAAGATATTACAGTCGTAGTAGGTGTCAATGACGATAAATATGATCCTAAAAACCATAATATAATTTCCAATGCTTCATGTACAACAAACTGTTTGGCTCCGGTTGCTAAAGTTTTGCTTGACGAATTCGGAATTGAACAAGGTATGATGACTACTATTCATGCTGTAACCAATGACCAACGGATTCTTGACGGCACCCATAAGGATTTACGGCGGGCAAGGTCCGCTTTTCAATCTATGATCCCCACAACAACTGGCGCTGCCAAAGCAGTATCAATTGTTTTACCGGAACTTAAAGGAAAGATGACCGGTTTAGCAGTACGTGTACCAACTCCAAATGTCTCACTGGTTGACTTTGTTGCTACTTTATCACGTCCAACAACCGTAGAAGAGGTTAATTCCAGGCTCGAAGCCGCTGCTAATGGAAAATTAAAAGGCATCTTGGAATTTTGCAATTTACCACTTGTTTCAATCGATTTTAATGGTAATCCTGTTAGTTCAATTGTTGACGGCCAATCTACTATGATGATCGGAGACAGAATGGTTAAAGTTTTGGCTTGGTACGACAATGAAGCCGGTTATGTTAACCGGATGCTTGATTTGGTCACAATGGTTGTTAAAGGGGAAAAAAAAGCCTAGGTTTCTAAAAGGGTTGACTCTGGAAATCGACAACTGAAGTACTTAAATTCTCCATGTCTATTGGAGAGCCAAGGATTTTTCATGATCCTTGGCTTAAATTCGTTCTGCTATCGGAGGTATTACCTGTGAAGTTTTCCGGAAAAACCAGTTTTCGTGTACGGTATGCTGAGACAGATAAAATGGGCATTGTTTATCACGCCAATTATCTTGTATGGTTTGAAGTGGGGCGCTCCGAATTATTCAGAGACTTAAACCTGCCCTATACAATTTTTGAGGAACAGGATCTTGAACTGACCATAATCGAAGCTAGCTGCCGTTATCGTCAATCTGCCCACTATGATGATGAAATTACCGTTATAACCAGGGTTAATATTTTTTCCCGAAAGGTAACCTTTTCTTATCTTGTTTATCGTGATTCAACCTTACTTGCCGAGGGCAAAACAGTACATTTATTTATAAATCGACAAGGTCGTGTTATTAATGCTCATTCTCACCCTCTTTGGCAAAAAATGCAATCAGCCATTGAGAAACGCGAAAGAGAAGATTCATAAAGATCCTTGGTAAATAGTTGAATTTCATGTTTATTAATCATTATATGTTTTTTTTACATGATTCCGGTCCGTCATTTAAGATGGACTTTTTTACTTAAGGGCGTCAGATATTCCGAATCAGATAACACACATCTTTCTAAAATCCACCTTGCTGGAACAGGGTGGGAATTTGATTTGTCCGCCATTGATAAACCAGCTATAATATTAAGAGTTAATAGGTAAACAACAGGAGTTGACCAATAATGTCTGGAAAAATCAAAAAAGTAGTAACCTTAACCTTTGGTTGTCAGATGTCTGAAAGAGATGCCGAAACCTTAACAGAAATCTCTGTTCAACAGGGTTACAGACGTTCTTCAGATCTCCAGAAGGCTGATTTAGTTATTGTTAATACTTGTTGTGTCAGGGAAAGTGCCGAAAATAAAATACTAGGTAAGATCGGTGATTTAAAAAGGTTCAAAGATAAAAAACCGGAGTTGATCATCGCTGTGGCAGGTTGTATGGTCCAACAACCCAAGATATTGGAACGACTTCAAAAGCGGGCACCACACGTAGATATTTGGACAGGCACCTATAACCTGCATAATTTCTCAACCTTTTTAAAGCAAGCAAGCATATCTGAAAAAACGGCAGTTGTTTATGATATGCCTGATGGGATTATGGAAGCTGCTCCTCAATCTGAAGAGGGCAAATTACAAGCTAATGTAAATATTATGTACGGCTGCAATAACTTTTGTTCCTATTGTATTGTTCCTTATGTAAGAGGAAGGGAGCGAAGCAGACGCCCTGAGGATATTATTCAGGAAATCAACAACCTGGTTGAGAGCGGCTGCCGTGAAGTAAGCTTGCTCGGGCAAAATGTCAATTCCTATGGTTTGGAATTTTCACCTGCTTACGAATTTGCCGATCTTTTGCAGAAAATTGATCAGGTTCCCGGATTATGGAGAGTGCGTTTTGTAACCTCCCATCCCAAAGATTTATCGGATAAATTAATTGAAACAATCGCTGCCGGCACTCACATATGTGAACATATACATTTACCGGTACAAGCCGGAAGTAATGATGTGTTAAAAAGGATGAACCGCAA
>JAQVLN010000166.1 GCA_028704155.1 Desulfitobacteriaceae bacterium | reverse complement strand
TTAGTCTTACAATATCTTTCTTAAATTGTTCATCGTAGCGCTTACTTTTTTTACTCACTTTATCGCCCTCCACAGGTATTATTTTACTCTAACTCACCTGTGTCCGACAAACCGGGTATGGGTCAATCCGATATCCGCCAACTGATATTCCAACAGCCATTAGCAAAGCACAAAACATTTTTATCCATACAGGAATAACAATATTTTCGGACATATTATCAGGATAAATACCACCGATAATCAAGGCAAAATAGATGATGCCCATGAATTTCTGACCGTCCTGAGCTCCATTACTAAGGGTCATCAAGGACACACTCACAATCTGTCCATATGAAAAAAATCTATCTGCTACCCGGCGCTTTATATTCCTACAGTAAAATGCAATAAGTTTAGTAGTCAAAAGACTGATTGTAAAACCAACGACAGATGCAATGATCATGCCAAATAAGACTTTATTAATAGAGGGTACATTGATAGCCGCTATTCCATTAAAAGAAATACCTGCCCCCATTAATGCCGCAATCAAGGCATGAGTTGAACTGGTGGGGATACCGTATCGCCAGGCTGCTCCAACCCAAATAATAACTGAAAGTTGTACTGCCCCCAGTGTAATGAGCGCCTCTCTGCCGGTCCCTATTGTAACCATATTCACCATGGTCATTGCTACTGCGGAACCTAGGAGCCTGTTGCAAAAGTAGTTTCACTGAAAGTTGATGTCCGTATTTAGTACAAATGGCATATTTATAACACTATATATTGTGGCTTTTAAGACGTGCAAAATTGATTTCTGGTGTTATGAAACAGGCTCCTAGAACAAATACCCCAAGCGTATTAAATATCACACCGATAATGATAGCTGCCTTAGGTTTTAAGACCCGGGTCGAGATCACGGCTGCTAAATTATTGGGAGCATCTGTCAAACCATTAATAAGAATTGACCCTCCAATAAGAAACACGACAATGACTAGAATTATCGACATGGAATATTTCACCTACTATAATTGCTCTTCTAAATAATCTGATATGTACGCTAAAAAAAATAGCAAAGGAAGCAATCCTGGATTTTTGCGCGAAAGAGAGTTGTCAGAACGACAATTCTCTAATAAGATCATAACAGATTTAAAGACGGTACCCAACGTTCCTTCCCGAAAGACAGGATTTTGGGCAATTACAATTTTGAAGAAGAAAACATGGCACGGTTGAAGCTGACCGAGGCACAAAAGAAGCGGTGGGTTGGCAAAGCATAGCTGCTAGTTTTTTTGCGCATGAAAAGAGAGGAAACGAGCTTATTAAGGTGCTACACTCCAAGTGACGTGAAGGTGATGATCTGGAGTGGGTTGAAAGATTGAATAGTTAGGCGGGAAAGGAGAATTATCTAATGCGAAAAAAGTATAAAATGTCAGATTACTGGAATATGGGTACTGCCATTGGCTTATGTACAGCCATTGGGATAGTGTTGGGAGCTTTGCTGAACAATGTGGTGTTGTGGCTTTGTATCGGTGCAGGTGTGGGTGTGGTTCTTGGGGCTATTACTCAAATGTATAAAAAAAGCAGTAATCAATGATAAAGGAGATGTGATTTCCATAGGGACATGATAGGAGTAATAGCGTGAAAATTTTAATTGTCGATGATGATGAATTAAGGCCTGTCTATATAGAAGAGAATCTAAAACTTGAGGGTTTTAAAACAGTAACTTGTTATGATGGCCTTTCGGCTCTCGAACTTGTTGAAACTGAAAAGCCGAATTTAATCATTCTTGATGTTATGCTGCCTAAGTTTAGATGGCTTTCATGTATCTAAAAAACTCCAGGGAAGTAGGATCCCGATTATCCTACTAACTACAAAAAGCTTCTTTTTTCCCTTGTTATTTTTTTCTTTGAACATTTCCCGGAGAAGTAGTTTTCAATGTCTCTGTTAATTTCCGATCAATATCTATCCCAAGTTCCTGCTCAAAAAGTTGCTTGAATCTGTAATAAAGATTAAACGCTTTACTTCTCTTTCCTTGCCGCATAAATAGCCGAAGTAATTCCAGACAGATGTTTTCACTAAAAGGCTCCAAGACAAGAGCGCGCATGAAGATTTCCTCGGCTTGGTCCGGATCGCCTAGTTCGGCATAGATCCTGCCCAGCTTAAGACAGGTGTTTTCAAAGATAATCTGGCATCTTTCACGTTCCAGAAATACCAAGTCCCCATAATCACTGCCATCCATCAGAATTCCCCGGTAGAGGGCGACCATCCGTTCCAAGGTTTTTACCTGATTTTCCTTGGCCGCAGAGGTATTCTTCACCGATGCAGGATGCTTGAACGGGACCTCATTCAGAAGGGGATTCGATTCCGGCTGAGTGCCGGTCACTCGTTGGTACCTGCTGCCTATGGATGCGGGTGTCAAAGAGCGGGTTAGTTTAGTATTAAGGTCCAGGAATTCGGCCATGTCCAGCTCCAAAACATCATTATCCTTAATTTGCAGGCCGGCAAGTGTTTCGTGAATAAGGCATTATGGCCTGAGACTTTCACATTGTATTTAGCCAGGGTTTTTCTGAGCTGATACAAAGCTGTCCTCAGTGAGACCATTGCCGATCTGCCGTCCACATCGGGCCAGAATATATCTGCCAGGGCTTCTTTGGAGACCGTTTTGCCGCTGTTTAAGAGCAGGTACTCCAATAAGCCCTTAACTTTTTTTGTTTTCCATTCAGCATCAGGGATCGGGATACCATTGACCGATATTTCCGGGTTGCCAAAAAGCTTAGCTTTTACGAAATAAAGCTCTTGGACTTGATCGGCCTTGCAGCGGCCTAAAAAATCATCCACAAAAGCTGTTATGTCATCTTCATTCAGGGTTTTTACTTTTTCGCTCAGGTACTTAGCTGTATCCTGATCAAACAATTTTGCCAGGAGCTCACCGGCAAAGCCGGTACAATAGCCGTAGCGCAGGCTCCGCAGGATCATCCCGGTGAGGGTGGGAAGATGGATATCCCAAAACATGAAATATCTGTTTTGGGAAGCCAACTCCATAGCCTCTTGTAGATAACCGTGTCCTTTTTCTATCTTTCCGTTCCTGAAATACATGCTGGAAAGATGGAAATATGAGCCGCAGAGTACCTGATAGGCTTTTTTGACCTTAGCACTGCGGATGGCTGACAGCAGGGAGTTTTCTGCCAGAGCAAAATCCTCTGCCTCCCTGGCGATGGCTCCTAAAATGGAGAGGGAAGTCTCATAGACCAGCAGTCCGGGTTTATTTTTCCTAATTATGGCCATATCTTTACAGGCTTCCTCCAGGTCCACACCCACACCACCGGGGCGAATGTTCCAAAGGCGCCGGCGGAGTCTGCAGGCAGCGGCCATGGCTTGATTGTTGATCCGGAGATA
>JAQVLN010000165.1 GCA_028704155.1 Desulfitobacteriaceae bacterium | reverse complement strand
CAATACGATCTGCCCCTGCTGCTCCAGCTTGAGCAAAAGATCCCGGCAGGCCATCTCCCTGAATCTTTTATCCACCTTGGCGGGGACTGGTTATAGTATCCAAATTATTTTAGCTTACAGGATTCCCCTCCCCTATAAAATTATCTTATGCGTTTGTATGTTTTACTTATCCCTGGACAGACTAGTGGTATCACAAAGCATCATGGTGTTACCATATAATATCATTGGGTGTTGTCAATCATTCTGTTTTAGAATATAATGGGTATGAAATCTCTCTTAGAAGTGGTGCCCATTGACCATCGAGGAATTTCTCGAAAAGTGCCGAATCCTTATCGATAGCAGGAAAGTTGATCCATTTACCCAAAATAAAGATACGAAATCGACTTTAAACTTATTAGGCTATAACGTTAGGGCTATGCTTCAAGAAATAAAAGAACTCGAAAGAAAAGACTTCAGTGGAGGACCATATCTAGATCGCAAATCAAAATATGGCGGTGAAGTATGGATATTTATTAAAATTATCCAAGGATATAGTATCTATATTAAACTAAAAATAAGGGCTATAGGTACTGATGAGGAATTATTTGTAATGTCATTCCATCCCGAAAGGAATTCATAATACATTTTCATACTATAAAGGGGGATACTTGGATGGAAAAGAAAAAATTATTTTGCATTAAATGTGATGAAAAAACTGACTATGTTCTTAAATCAATAGATATTGTACACGTAATCAAAGGTGAAAATATAACCTTAAAAAATATTGAAATTCCCCACTGCTCGGTTTGCGGAGAACAATTAAGCGACTTAGATATTGAGGAAAATCATTTTGAAATGGCATTAAATAAATATAGGGCTGATAAATCTCTTTTAATGCCTGTGGATATTAAAAAAATTAGAGAACAATATGGATTATCACAAAGAGCATTTGCCAGGGCGCTGGGATTTGCAGAATCAACAATTAACAGATATGAGCTTGGGGCACTCCAAGACTCAACACATAATAGCATATTGCTCTTATCCAAGCAACCAAGAAACTTTCTTACGATTGCAATGCAAAACAAAGAAAAATTATCAGAAAATGAAATTGAACAAATATATAACAAAACCAAAGAACTTGATATGGAGGATAGAGCACAAGGATTAATTGAAAGAGGCATGACCGTAATCGAAAATGATGCCATTAAACGATTGGAGTTAATGGTTATTGGTCTAAGTAGAAGCATTGATAACATAGAAAAATTGTTAAATAGAGTTTCAGTTAAACAAGAACCGCTAGTTTCTAATTTTACTCAATTCCTTGGCAAACCACTTAAGCAACCACAAGAAGATGAAAAAGCTAGCTTATGGGACACTATGGCAATGTACTCTTCTGCAACTGAAAATGCCAGCAGAAAGGAGCGGTTTAGAATTGGAAGGTAATAATGAAAACAGAGCAAAAATACTAGCCGAATGGTTTAATAACTTAGCCTACCTTAAGCAAAGAGATATAATAGATTACATGGGAGATAATATTGATGATTTTTTAGAAATAAATACAGATGAACAAAAACTATTTGAAGAATTGGTTGACGTCGTAAAAAACCTAACTATTAATGAAATGGACAGAGGGGATAAAATAATTGAAACACTCCTCGGATACGGTTTTGAAAAAATAACCGCCAATTGTTTGCTAAATTTTTGCAGAGGAGTTGCAGCACCATATATAGATTCTAAAATTATCAATTCCATGAATCCAGCACAATTAGAAGCTGTAATTGAGTTTATAATTAACAATGTTGTGCTATATGAAAACTATAAACACATGCCATTCAAAGTTTTTATGAAAACCGGTAATTTTGAAAATCGGGAAACAGCTCAAAGAGTCCTCCGATTTATCAAAAGAATTATAGATAATGTTTGCAATCGCGACCTTAGCCCACAGGTACTGGAGCAAGAACTAATAAATGAATACAACATTGAAAAGGAACTTAACGATATTATTATTGATAATATCAATCATTCGCTTGGCGATATGCAACAAGCATATTTACTTGCAAAAGTAAACCGGTTGCTTTTAAAACTTTCTAATCTTTCTTGTTCATATGACATTTAAAACCAAAAACTCTGGAATTTATATTCCAGAGTTTAATTTTTAGTCCAAGTTTGCACTATGGGATTTTACTATACCAATTAAATCAATTTCGTAACTACTCAGGCTACCCACCTGGGGCTTAAAAATAAAGCATTTGCACCCAATATCGGTAGGCCATACGCCAAATTTTAAACTTCAAAGAGTCGCCTGGTATTCTCTACTGCAGTATTGCACGCCACGATCAGAGTAGTGAATAGTTCCCCTGGGCGGCTTATGCCTCCTGACAGCATTTTCCAGGGCTTTAATGCAAAGCTCTTTTCTCATGTTATTGTCTGTTGCCCAGCCCACTATTTCCTTGGTGAATATATCTTTTACCGTAGCCAGGTACCAGCCTTCAAATGTGTATATGTAGCTGATATCCGTCACCCATACGGCAGACGGTCTATCAGTCGTAAAATTATGATTTAGAAGGTTTTCCGCTACTGGTAGCTTATGATTCGAATTCGTTGTTGCTTTGAATTTCTTTTTGCGTTTAGCATATAACCGATTTTTCTTCTGGATTTCGTAGAGCCTCTTACTACTACAGTTGGAAAATTTTCCCTTGCATCAGCAAGAATTTTGTCCAGGCCACATATGCCATGACATTCATCGCAACTTTTTCGGGCAATTTTAAGTATTTTTTGGTTCTCAAGCTTGCGTTTACTTGGGAGCCGGTCTTTCCAATCATAATAGCCGCTCCGCGATACTTCGAGGACCTGGCACATCTTCTCAACCGGAAACACGGAGCTGTGTTCCTTGATAAATCCATAGCTTACTTCCGGTTGCTTGTCGCGAAGATGGCCGCAGCTTTTTTTAATATTGCTACAGTCTCCTCCAAGTCATTATTTCTACGCTTTTCAGCCCTTAATTCAGCTTCTAATTCCATTATTTTTGCTTTATCAGAGGATTGTCTCTTTTTATCGTCTCCCAGCCAGTTTCTCAAGGTTTGAGGATTGATCCCAAGGTCAGTTGCCACACTGGCAACTGACCTGCCACTTTCCTTGACCAATCTGGCTGCATCTGTCTTAAATTCTGCATCATAACGCTTCCCATTGTTCCCCATTTATTATCTCCTCCACAGTTGTTATTTTACCTAACTACTGTGTGTCCGACAAATCGGGTATAAGTCAACTCCAAGACCGGCGCGCGCAGTAGGCATAGCCGCTTTTCCAGACCAGCTGTTAGCATTTGTATCATATGCTTCGTTTGTATCCAGGTATTTATCATCATTAACTCCGCCCAAAATATAAATCATTT
>JAQVLN010000164.1 GCA_028704155.1 Desulfitobacteriaceae bacterium | reverse complement strand
GTTATTTTCATCAAGCCGGAGAAATACAATGAACTCTACGCGAAGATTGGGAATTTAAATAAATTACTGGCCTGGGGACACGCGCGGGTGATGGAGAATCTACTGGAGAAATTTTCTTGCCGCTATGCCCTCGCTGATAAGTTCGGGGATGAGAGCCTTATTCAGAGAGCGCTGATGCAAAAAGGACGCCAAATTAGGCTGATGCAAATTCCGCGTGGAGAGCGGGATCTGGCCGTGGCAGCAGCCTCAATTATAGCTCGGGATGTGTTTGTCAAGAAAATGGCGGAGTTTTCTCAAGAATATGGGCTGGTGCTTCCGAAAGGTTGTAACGATATAGTCCGTAAGGTCGGTCAACAAATTGTTGCTCAATATGGGCAAGGGGAGCTTGCTAAAGTGGCCAAGTTGCATTTTAAAACGACCCAAGAAATATGCCGAAATTAGCTGGATTATGATAAAGGGGTAAGTTGTAAAATGAATTGCCCAAACATAACAAAATAGAGTGACTCACGTCAGAACCTCTGATAATGTATAAGTGATGAAACCTAAACATTTAAAGGAGGAACCGACATGAGTCTACCTAATAATAACACGAAGCAAAGAGAATTTACACACCTAAGTGAAAGAGAACGCTATCAAATCGAAATATTACTAAAGGATAGAAAGAAGCCAGTAGAGATAGCGTCAATAATGGGGAGGCATAGACGCACCATAGAACGTGAAATTATCCGAGGAACGGTTAGACTGCAGAATAGTGACTTAACCTATTCAGAAAGATACTGTGCCGATGTAGGGCAAAGAAAGTATGAGCAGGTGGCATCTAATAAAGGGGCAGGGCTGAAAATAGGTCACGATCATAAACTAGCTAATCACATCGAAAATAGGATAAACAAAGATAAGTATTCTCCGGATGCAGTAATAGGGGAAATACGGGCAAAGGGCTTACGGTTTGATACTACCATCTGCACAAAAACGCTTTACAGTTATATAGACAAAGGAGTGTTTGCCAATATAAGCAACAAAGATCTACCAGTAAAACGTGACAAGAAAAAGCGGCAATACCAAAAAGTCCGAATATCCCATAAAAACCTGAGGGGGACTAGCATTGAAGAACGGCCTTTAAATATAGAGGATCGAGAAGAATACGGTCACTGGGAAATGGACTGTGTTGTAGGTAAACAGGGCGGAAGTGGGGCGACCTTATTGGTATTAACGGAGAGAAGCAGTAGAAAAGAGATAATCCGCAAAATGCTCGACAAGACACAGGAATCAGTGAAAAAAGAAATTGATAAACTGGAACGGAAGTACAGCAAAAATTTTTCAAAATACTTCAAAACGTTCACAGTAGATAATGGGCCTGAATTTTTAAACAGTACTGAGCTAGAAGCTTCTATCCTTAACCCTCAAGAGAAAAGATTTAGTTTGTATTATGCTCATCCTTACAGTTCATGGGAGCGTGGCTCAAATGAAAATGCTAATAAGTTGATACGTCGCTTCATTCCCAAAGGGACTGACATCGGTAAACTCAAACACAAAGATATACAAAGGATAGAGCATTGGATGAATAATTACCCTAGGAGAATATTTGGATATAGAACTGCAAATGAGATGGCAGCTTAACGTAAAACATGTTCTTTGGGGCTCTGCCCCAAACCCCGTCCTCGCCGGAGGGCAGGTGGTTTAATTAACAAACCACCACACAAAAGGATTTGGGTGTTGTGAGGGAATCAAGGGTCAAGATGAACTCGCTCCGCTCGCCCTTGATTCCCACCCGAGGTTTTCCCGGTAAAAACTATATAGTGCAAAATCAGAGGGTACCAATAAATGTAAGGCAATTAAACTTGCAATCTCCATGTGGATAAACGCGGCAATTTTTTTCTTGACAATAGTGTTAAAGAGTTGATATTGTGTTGTTTAGTAGCAAAGAACAGTTAGGATACATTTTGTGAAAGAGGTGAGATTGGTGGACTCGTACCCCCCTAGTCGATGTTTTAACGGGATAGCAAAACAGCATATCCACCGAAGAAGAATGAAGGAAGATTAATGTTTTGTCATTTTTATTTCTTATCCTTTGTTCTGCTTGCGGTGAAGCAAAGGAGGAAGCAGAATGACTGAGGAAAAGAAACATCTTTTGACAGAACTGGAAGGGTTTATTGGACAAAAAGATACCGAGAATACGGCTCGCTTTTTAGCTCAGCTGCAGGCAGCCGATATCGCCGAATTACTGGAGGAAATCTCTGCGGAGGAGACACAGCAGTGGCTTTTATCTTTGTTGGATGATGAAACTGCCGCGTTGGTGCTTAATGAAGTAGATTCGGAATTGGGATTAAGATTACTGGGGAATTTAAATAAGAAAAAGGCTTCGGAAATTTTAGAAGAAATGCCGTTTGACAATGCGGCAGACTTGTTGGGCGAGCTTTCCGACCGTGAACAGACCCAATATTTAAATTTGTTTGAGAAGGAAGACCGTAAAGAAGTAAAGGAACTCCTTACTTATCAAGCTGACACAGCCGGCGGACTGATGACTACGGAGTATGTGTCCATTAAAGAATATTTTAGCTCTGCGCAGGCTATTGATACCTTGCGGCAAATTGCCCCCGATGCGGAAACAATCTATTATGTTTTTGTGGTCAATGAGCAAAATCAGTTGGTTGGGGTAATTTCACTACGAGAATTAATTATTGCTTCACCCGCCACGTTAATCAAAGATATTATGCACCGGAAGGTTGTCAGTGTGCCGGTGGAGATGGACCAGGAAGAGGTAGCCCGGATAGTATCCAAGTATGATTTTCTGGCCGTGCCGGTAATCGACCAGAACAGCAAGCTTTTGGGAATTGTTACGGTTGATGACGTTATTGATGTTATCCATGAGGAAGTAACAGAGGATATCTTTCGTTTAGCCGGGGCTCCCGGTGAAGAGGAAGAAGATGAAGATAATTCGATCTGGAGGGTTGTCACTTCTTTAAAAGCTCGTTTACCTTGGCTTTTTGTGACGATGTTGGGCGGACTTGTCTCAGGGCGGATCTTAAGTGGATTTGCTGATCAGCTTAATGCCGTTGTGGCTTTAGCCTTTTTTATTCCGTTGTTAACGGGAATGGGTGGTAATGTGGGAACGCAGTCTTCCACGGTAACGGTAAGGGGTATCGCTACGGGGCAAATTAAGGGAAAAGACGCCTGGAGGATTGTTTGCCGGGAAGCTTTGGTAGGACTAATGATCGGGCTTGTTTTAGGCGTTCTTGTCGGCGGGATTGCCTCCTGGTGGCAGAATAAGCCGATGCTCGGTGTTGTGGTAGGGCTGGCCATGGCCGGCAATATGTTGACGGCTGCGGCGATGGGTGCTTTTGTTCCGCTCACGTTCCGGAAACTAGGGATTGACC
>JAQVLN010000056.1 GCA_028704155.1 Desulfitobacteriaceae bacterium | reverse complement strand
TTTTTCTCTTCTTCAAAAGGTAGATAAACATGGGGGCACCAACCATCGAAGTTATAATACCCACCGGGAGCTCTGCGGGAGATATAATTATGCGGGCCAAAGCGTCGGCGGCAATAAGCAGGTTTGCTCCAAGCAGGGCTGATGCCGGCAATAAAAACCGGTGGTCAGGCCCTGCTGCCAACCGTATAAAGTGTGGGACGACTAAACCGACGAATCCAATAATTCCGCTGGTAGCTACGGCAGCAGCCACAAGCAGTGAAGCTGCTCCCAATAATATCTTTTTGACCTTTTCAGTGTTGACACCCAAATGACGCGCTGTTTCTTCGCCCAGCAGCAAAACATTTAACTCTTTAGCATAATAGTAAATAAAGCAAAAACCAATAATAACATAGGGCAACATTGCTACTACCCTGGACCAGCTGGCCCCGCTGACACCACCCATCAGCCAAAAAACAACCTGGTCCAATTTTTCTCCGGCAAAATAGGTAAGCAAGGATACCAGAGCAGAGAGGAAAGCACTGACAGCAATTCCTGCCAGCAGCAAGGTCATTACCGGCACGACTTTTCCAACGCGGGACATATAATAAACGACAGCAATCGTCAATACCCCACCAATAAAAGCGAAAAGTGGTACTGCCAAAAAACCGGCAGAAAACAAGGTGCCGCCTGTCAGCATTGCCACCACAGCCCCCAAGGCGGCACCTGAAGAAACACCCAGGACATAAGGATCTGCCATGGGATTCCGGAAAAGACCCTGAAAAACCGCTCCGGCTACAGATAAGGAAGCACCGACAATTGCAGCCTGTATTATTCTGGGCAACCGCAGCTGCATAATAATACCGTGTTGAACCTCTGTAATTTCGATATCCCCGAATAAACTGCCAAAACCCTTGATGGGCGAGAGCAGAATAGCCAGTACAGATTTTAATGGGATTGAAGCAGCCCCCAGGACAACTGCCCCGGATGCTATCACGATTAATAACAGAATTAATAAGATTAACAAAGTTCCTTTATTTATCCTGGCTACTTTTTTATGTTCCCGTACTTTGAGTGGCATAATCCTCTACAGCTCCATTCATCAGTTAACCTTTTTAAACATTTCCGGGTAAAAAACAGCAGCTAATTTTTCCACAGCTTCAATTAAACGGGGACCGGGCCGCGATATGGTATCAGCATTAATATTGACAAGTTTGTTTTCTTTAACAGCAGAGATTTTATCCCACATGGTCCGGGATTTAATACTGTTGGGATCAAAGCCTTCCGTCCCGTGACTGCCAGGGTAAAGGATAAATTGTGGATCTCTTTCTATTAAGACTTCCTGACTGATCTTAGGATATTTTTCGGCTACATCGGAAAAAATATTTTTTCCTCCGGCAAGAGAAATTACTTCATTAATTATAGAAGCTGAACCTGCACTCATCAAGGGATCGGAAGATACCTCATAATAAACTCTGACCCTGTCCTGCTCCGGGATGATACCCACCCTGGATTCTATGGTTATTAATCTATTCTTCATGTCGAATATAAAGGAATTTGCTTCCTGGCCTTTCCCTGTAGCTTTTCCTACCATGGTCATGGCTTCAAAGACCTCATCCATTGACTCGGGGATAAGAGCCAAAACAGGTATATTCATCTCCTCCAGTTTAGTGACCTGTTCTTTGTGCTTATCGCTGACCAATACTAAATCCGGCTGCAAAGCAAGCACAGCTTCCATATTGGGTGTGGAAAATCCGCCAACCTTACTTATTTTTAAGGCTTCCTCAGGATAATTGCAATAATCGGTAACCCCAACAATTTTATCTCCCAAGCCCAGGGCAAAAGCAATTTCGGTATTACTGGGGGAGAGTGAAACAATCCTTTGCGGCGCAGATGAAAGAACAACTTGCCTGTCATAATGATCAGTTACAACCGCAAAGTTTTTGCCTTCCGGTTTATTTGCAACTCCGCAACCTGCGGCTAAAATCAGTATTAAGAACATTATTAAAGATAGTTTAAAATTTTTCTTCACAAATATCTTCTCCTTTAGATGTTTTCTCAAATATTGATAACCCTTCCGCTACTACAGCTATTTTTTTCTGAAAATAAGATAGATTTTACTTTATCCCTTCAGTTTTTAACATTCTCTCCTAAACCCTATAACTTATCTGTAAGTACCGTTTAAATGTACTTTTTCTTATCTGTTGTCAGAGATATAAAAAAGCCCTCCTTAAAACGGAAGGGCAATAATCATTATCCTGTATCACATAAAATATAAATAACAGGCTAACTCCTCCCTAACATCCCGTAGGTTCCTTAGCGTTTCGAGCAGGTCTCCTGGCTCAAGTTCTTCATTAACTTACGTCTTCCCGGATTAGTTCCAGTGACAACTTGTAAGTCAACTCCCTCGTACAGTGGCGGGTACCGCGTCAGCTTGTCCTGACTTCCCTTTTTAATCGAATCTTCACGATACGATTAACTCAATTCCTATATTCAATTAATTTTTATGATATCACATGTTCTTAAATTTGCATAGCACCAGCTCTTTTTACTTTAGGTAATTTTTATGATCATTATCTACTCAGCATATACATTGCCACGGTTATACGAGAAGAAAACACCTGCCAAACAAAGAAAACCCGATATCCGAAATGCATAATGGATGCTTTGTAGAAACATAGAATGAAATTCGGGTGTTATCTGATTCTCACCAATGAATATTGAAATGAGAACCGTAGCCGTTGCCATACTCACCATCTGTCCAAGCACCCTCATGACCGAAACCGAAGCCGATGCGATACCATAAAAATCTTTATGGACTGAACTCATAACGGCATTGGTATTCGGCGAAGAAAACAAAGCAAATCCCAGCCCCAGTATGCAAAGGGCGCAAATAATCAGCGCTAGATTTGTATCTTTAGAGATAAAAGATAAAAGAAACAGTCCTATTGCTGCACAACCCATACCCAGTGAAGCAATTAATGCCGGTTCCCTTCTATCGGAGAGGCTGCCTGCAAATGGGGAAAACAGAGACATTATTACCGGCTGTATAATAAGGATAATCCCTGTCTTCTGCGGCGTCATTGCTTGTACATACTGCAGATAAAGGCTAAGGAGAAAGGTAACAGAATAAGAACCTGCGTAATTAATCAGAACAGCAATATTAGAAAAAGCAAATACCCGGTTATTAAGGTACAGTCTAACATTAAATACCGGATTAGGTATCTTGAGCTGACGTCTTACAAATAGAACAAAACCCGGGATACTGAAAAGCATAAGCACTACACCGGAAAGTCCCGGTAAAAGATTGGCTCCATATATTAATGAAATAAGTGTTAAAGCATAAATCAAACTTCCTGGAATGTCAAGTTTTTCTGGTTTAGCTTCAGCCCAATCTTTTTTATATTTTTAATCATGAGTACCGTAAGAATGATTCCTAAAGGAACAACTACTATAAATATGCTTTTCCAGCCAAAAGCCTGGGTCAGAAAACCACCCAATAACGGACCAACTGCTAAACCGATATAAACAGCTGAAACATTCAAGCCTAACACTTTTCCCCTTTCACGAGGAGAAAAGGCCGATGTTATCAGGGCCATACCAGCTGTGCCAATCATTGATCCGCTGATCCCCTGAAGAATTCTCATAAAAATAAGAAATTCAATATTCGGAGAAAAGACAGAAGCAAACGTAACCAGGGTAAAAGATACTATTCCCCATTTATACACCTGGGTCCGGCCATAAATATCGGCAATTTTGCCGATTGGAAGCAGAAAAACCGCAGACGATAGCAGACGATAAAAGATAGGATGTAGCAATCCAGCTCAAGAGAATGGCATTGGCAGCGAAATCGTTTTGAATAGCCGGCAATGCAATATTTATTGACGAAACCATAAAAGGAGTCAGAAAAGAACCGGCTGTTGCCATAAGCATAATTGTTCTTTTCACCCGTTGTTCAGAAGTGTTATTATTAATTGCTGCCCGACCTTGTTCCATCATGATTATTTTCCCAACTCCAATTCCACCGAGCTGCTCTTGGTACTGAAAATTAAAACCCATGAAGCTGATATTAGTACAGACCTCGTGGGCTTCTTATTATATTTCCTTGTATTAATTCTCTTAATTGTTTTTCGCCTGATACTCATTTTGTCAGATTTCAAATTCGCTAAAATTGTCAATAAAAACATCGGCAATCTGCTGTATTTCTTGATGATCATCTTCAAATGCAGTTTCATAGACACCGACAGTATAAAAACCTGCAGATTTTGCTGTTATGATTGCATGAAGCGCATCCTCAAATACCACAACCTCATCAATCGCCAAACCAAGCTTTTCCGCAGCTTTGATAAAAATATCAGGGCTTTGCTGCTTGCCATTGCCCACTTCTCTTGAAGTAATAACAAAATCAAAATATTCGTCAATTTCAAGCCGTTTTAAAGCATGTTCTACTAAATGCTTGTCGGTTGCAGTAGCAATACACATTTTTAAATGTTTATTATTTTCCAAGAAATCAAGCGCCCCGTCTTTGGGATTAAACCGAAATTTGTATTTTTCCTCAATCAACAGGTTAATTTCATCCATAATCTGTTCAGGCGGCAAATTCAGCTTAATATCTTGAATAAAATATTCTGCCGCCTCCGACAGGCTCTTGGGCTTTAATATTTCTTTCAAGTTTTGTGGGATATTCTTAATACCCTTACCTATTAGATATTCTCCACCAATATTGTCCCAATCAGCCATAGAATCAAGCAAGGTTCCATCCAGGTCAAAAATTAAGCCTTTCCTTTTTACCCCAACCATTTTACCCCAACCACTTCCTTCGCAAGTTCCAGTAATTCCTTTGTTGCCGAGGATACATCGGGCTTGGCAAAAATTGCCGATATAACCGCAACACCATCGACACCTGTACCTTTAAGTTCCATAATATTAGTCTCACTTATCCCACCGATTGCCACAACAGGAATATTCACTGCATTACAAATAGCTTTTAGCGTTTCAAAGGATATCTTACCGGCATCATTTTTAGTGGAAGTGGAAAATACCGCACCAACGCCAAGATAATCAGCACCATGTTTTTCAGCAAGCAATGCCTGCTCAACTGTCTTTGCCGAAACACCCAGGATTTTATCCTCTCCGATAAGGGCACGTACATCCTTGGCGTTCATATCGCTTTGTCCAACATGCACACCGTCGGCATCCAAAGCAAGGGCAACCTCTATATTATCATTGATAACAAATGGAATATGGTTTTCGCTTGTAATTTTTTTAATCTTTTTTCCTACATTGAGAAACTCATTAAAGCTAAGCTCCTTTTCCCGAAGCTGAATAAAGCTCACACCCGATTTTACAATTTCTTCGACCTGATTCTCAAGACGGTTTTCACCCAGCCAGCTTCTATCTGTTGCAACATACAACAACATTGATTTTTTATCTACTTTCAATTTTTACACCGTCCCTTAACATTTGATCATCTAATGATTTAACTGTTGTTATCAATCCCCTTGATGAAATCTTCAACATAATCTTCTTTTACTTCCACATGCATTGTTCCTTTACCATAGATAAATTTAAAAACGCCATTATTGAAGTCTGTGCCAGACTCTTTGAAAAAGATCCCTTCATGAATCACATTTTTTGAATGCTTAAAAACCAAACGAAAAGATTCATTTTCCTTCACCAGGTAAGCCCGCACGCCTTTATCATAATTGCTGCCGGGATCTTTGAGATAACGGGCAACGGAGATAATATGGATATCTACAAAGGGAATTTCCCGTAGTAAGCAATTCACGAGCGATTCTTTGGAAATCTGTTCCCAACGGCTATGGACTGACTGACCGATAATGATTTGAGTAATTCCTTTTTGGCGGGCCACTTCAGCAATGACCTTATGGATGGGACGTTCTTCATTATCCTTGAGGATATAATCATCGGCATCATTTTCTTCAGCGATGCGCCGCCACTTCTCGATATAGTTTGATTTTTCCGCATTCATTTCATCGAAGGGTTTGGCATCAATCGTCAAAATATAAAGCGGACAGTCAAGCATCCTGGCTAGCTTACAGCCGCGCTGGATAAGCCGCTCACCATTTGACCCATAATAAACACAGACAAGTATTTTCTCAGCCATTTGCAGTTTCTTTCTTGACATTTTACCTTCTCCCTTGGAATTACTGTGTTATTTATTCGACTTAAGAAGTATGTTATGATGAATATAACGTTTCCTCCATAAATAGTCAACCGAAAATAGTCAACCGAATCATTCGGTTGATGAGCGAATAGTAAAGGTGCTGTATTCATTAATTTTTGTCAGCCACATTATTGGGAAAAAAAGCCCGGTTTCCTGTCTCGGCCTGATGGGGACACCTGCTAAACAAACCTGGTAGATGTATAGAATACTGTTAACAATCATGTCAGGAAAGGAGAAAGAGAGATGTCCTGGTTTTACCTCTTCATCGCTTTGCCGTTTTTATATGCGATTACGGTTCCGTTTCTATATCATAAATTTAACCCCCGGATCCATACAGGCTGGTTCATTCTTATTGTTCCCCTGGTCATTTTTTGTGGTCTCTCTTCTTATATTCCTGCTATATCTGCTGGAGAAACATTCTGTTTGACGTTCCCCTGGATTCCGGCTTATGATATTAATGCAGTTGCTTATATTGATGGATTGTCGCTTATATTTGCTCTGATCATTGCTGGAATGGGCTTTCTGGTCATCTGTTATTCGATTTATTATATGTCTAAGTTTAAGGAAGCCTTACATAATTTCTATATATATTTGCTTTTATTTATGGGATCTATGCTTGGTCTTGTCTTTTCCGACAACATCTTTGTTTTATATGTGTTTTGGGAAATGACCAGCATTTCTTCATTTTTATTGATTGCTTACTGGTACGAACGTGAAAAATCAAGGTCCGGTGCACAAAAGTCGCTGCTAATAACGGTTTTTGGCGGATTATCGATGCTGGCCGGTTTTATCCTTCTCTCCATGATCACGGACACTTATAGTATTCGCGAAATGATCAGCAAAGCAGCAATTATCCAGTCCCATTCATTGTTTATTCCGGCCATGATTTTAGTTTTGCTAGGAGCCTTTACCAAATCAGCCCAGTTTCCCTTCAGTATCTGGCTACCAGATGCCATGGAAGCACCAACTCCAATCAGTGCTTACCTGCATTCTGCGACCATGGTGAAAGCAGGTATTTATTTAGTTGCCCGCTGTACTACAATTTTCGGCGGGAGTGCTGCATGGTTCTGGCTAGTTACGGGTATTGGAATGGTTACCCTGCTCTATGGTTCTATTAATGCCGTTAGACAGACAGATTTAAAAGCCTTATTGGCTTATTCGACCATTGGCCAGCTGGGATTAATCATGAGCTTACTGGGCTTAGGATCTGCGGCCTTATACTCGAAGGTTGGCAATGAGGGGGCAGTCTATGCGATTGCCATCTTCGCAGCGATTTTCCATATGTTGAATCATTCAACATTCAAAGGTTGTCTGTTTATGGCGGTAGGAATCATCGACCATGAAATAGGGACCCGGGATATCAGAAAATTGGGGGGGTTGATGCACTTTATGCCAATATCCTTTCTGCTGGTTCTGATTGGCAGCTTTGCCATGGCCGGGCTACCTCCTTTCAATGGATTCCTGAGTAAAGAATTATTCTTTACTTCGCTTTTGAATGCAGCGGAAATGTCATTTTTCAACATGAACATCTGGGGAATCATTCTGGTAATTATGGCTTGGGTGGCAAGTGTTTTTACTTTTATTTACTGTATGATCATCCTTATCAAGACTTTTCTGGGAGAGAAAAAAGATTATAAATTGAAACAGAAAGAACATCAAGCGTTCCTGAGCATGTTAATGCCTCCCCTTATCTTGGCTATCCTGGTCATCGTGATGTTTTTCTACCCCAATGTCCTGGTACAGCATTTATTACAGCCTGCCTGGGTAGCTATTTTACCAACATTGGCTGCCACAGTACCTTTACAGATAGTAATCAGTCCCTGGCATGGGTTTAATACCGCATTACTGCTAACTATCGGAGTTATACTGGCAGGAACGCTGTTATATAAAACGCATGAGAAATGGCGTAGCCCCTATCGCTTCTATCCGCAAACTTTCACTATAAACAACATGTATGACTGGGTACTGGAAAAAATAGAAACCTGTTCCCGGGCTGTAACCAACTGGTATATGACAGGCTTCCTCCGCGATTACCTGGTCTATATCCTGGGGTTTACTATTTTACTGGTGGGCGGAGCAGCAGTTCTCTTTGAGGGATTGGCCTTTGAATTTTCCCGGAATGCAGCAGTCAACATGTATGAATTGCTATTGCTGAGTAGCATGGTGATTTCTGCCCTGACAGTACTACTGGCAAAATCAAGATTAACCTCCGTTATTGCGGTAGGGACCTTAGGCTATATGATGGTTTTATTTTTTGTTCTCTTACGGGCGCCCGATCTGGCACTAACCCAATTAGTAGTGGAGACCATCACAACGGTATTGTTTTTATTGTGTTTATACCATTTGCCAAAACTGAAAAGGGAAAATAGTCCTCTCCGGTTTAAAATTGTAAATGGAGTAGTCTCTGTAGGGATCGGTGTGGTTATGACGATGGTCGCTTTCTCCGCTTATAGTAATCATTCATTTGCACCAATTTCCAGCTTTTATCTTAACGCAGATAAGCTGGCAGGAGCCAGAAATATTGTTAATGCCATCCTGGTAGATTTCCGTGGTTTTGATACCATGCTGGAGATTCTGGTGCTAACCATAGCAGGATTAGGCGTATATATACTGATCAAACTTCAATTAGCAAGGGGGAAAGAGAATGAAGGAACCAAATGATGTCATCTTAAAGACCGCTGCGAAAATAGCAGCCATAATTATTCTTACCTTTTCCATCCATCTCTTCCTTTCCGGTCATCATAATCCAGGAGGAGGATTCATTGGGGGACTGGCTTTTGTTGCTGCGGTTGTTCTTCTCTACCTCGTCCACGGGATTGAAAAGGTACAGAGAAATATTCCGGTCAATTTTAAAAAGATCGCCGGACTTGGGGTGTTGATCTCTGTTTTTACAGGGGTAAAGGGAATGATGGACGGCCACCCTTTTTTAAACCAAACTTTTGGAATAGTAGATCTCCCGATATTAGGGAAAACTGAAACGGCAACGGCAGTTTTATTTGATGTGGGGGTTGCCCTCGCAGTCATCGGAGCATCGTTGACAATAATTCTAAGTATAAGTGATGATCGCTAATGGAAACATGTATGTCAATCGTAATCGGAATATTATTTGCTATTGGAACTTACCTGATCTTATCCAAAACTTTGCTGCGGATTATTTTAGGTACTTCTATTATTGGGCATGGCGTGAATTTGCTGCTGCTGACCATGGGAGGATTAAAAAAGGGTGGCCCGCCGCTTCTCAGTCTAAACACGCTTACTTTTACGGATCCATTACCCCAGGCTCTTATCCTAACTGCAATTGTTATTAACTTTGCTACTACCGCACTATTTTTGGTGTTGAGCTATCGTGCTTATAAAGTATTAGGAACAGATGATGTTGAGCAATTAAGGGGTTATAATGATGAATAATTTAATTATATTGCCCATTATCATTCCTATCATAGCTGGAATGTTGATGGTGATCGGCAGAAATATGCTTATATTCCATCGGCTTTTAAGTCTAGTGGCAAACATTTCTGTGGGGCTGGTATCTGTTTTATTGATAGAGCAAATCAGAGTTGATGAAATCCAGGTCCTCAATTTAGGCGGGTGGCAGGCCCCCTTCGGCATTACCCTCGTGGCAGATATGTTTGCGGTCATGCTGGTTTTGGTCACAGCGATTGTAACCTCTTGCTGCCTGTGCTACGCCTTTTCATCCATTGGTATCGAAAGAGAGCGGCATTACTTTTATCCTTTGGTTTTATTCATGATTGCTGGTGTGAATGGCGCTTTTTTAACCGGAGATATTTTTAACCTATTTGTTTGTTTCGAGGTTATGCTGGTGGCTTCCTATGTCTTGATCTCCTTGGGAGGAACCAGGATTCAGCTCAGAGAATCGATTAAATATATCCTGATTAATATGATTTCTTCCTTCTTCTTCCTGGCCGCGATCGCTTTCTTATATGGGATGACCGGCACCTTGAATATGGCTCATTTGTCAATTTTGGTAGCGGAAATAGGGGAAGGCGGGCTGATGACGGCAGTTGCCTTTTTATTTTTAATTGTCTTCAGCTTAAAAGCCGGTTTGTTACTTTTCTATTGGCTGCCTGGCTCTTACAGTGCTCCGCCTCCTGCCATAGCAGCCATCTTTGCTGCCTTATTGACCAAAGTAGGAGTATATGCGATCATCCGCGTGTTTTCTCTGATCTTTTATCATGAACCCAGTGTAACTCACCAGTTTATAGGGATTCTAGCAGCTATAACCATGGTGTTGGGAGCAATGGGAGCAATAGCTTATGGGGATATTAAAAGAATCCTGACCTATAATGTACTGATAGGGATTGGCTTCATATTAGCGGGATTTGCTTCTTTTTCTCCGGCAGGAATGAGCGGCACCGTGTATTATTTGATCCATGATATGATTACGAAAGCGCTGCTTTTCCTCTTGGGAGGGACGATAATTTATCTAACCGGTACCGGCAAGCTCAAGGAAATGAGCGGCCTGATTCGTCTGCATCCCCAATTAGGCTGGATGTTCTTTATTGCCGCCTTGTCTTTGGCTGGCCTACCACCCCTCAGCGGTTTTATCGGTAAAATTTTCATCACCAGGGGAACCTTTCATGCCGGCTACTTTTGGCTGGGGGGAATCGGCTTGCTGTCTAGCCTGATGGTCTTATATTCGATGCTGAAAATATTCATGAATGTTTTTTGGGGATATACGAACTTTACCGAAGAGACAGAAAAAGGCACCACCAAAGGTTTACTTTTGCCCATAGGAATGCTTACAGCACTAACCTTTACTTTGGGTTTAGGAGCAGAAGGCATTCATGAATATGTAGATATGGCAGTCATGGGGTTAATGGACCCCAGCCTGTATATTGACGCAGTACGCGGAGGAAACCCTTGGTAACTGTTTATAGAAAGAAGTGCTTTTTGTGCCTGTACAAGTGTTAACTAATATATTTATCGGCGTTTTATGGATGTTCCTGCAGGATGACTGGAGCGCATTCACGTTTTCCAGCGGCTATTTGCTGGGCTTGTTCGTCTTATTTATTTTACGACGCTTTCTGCCTTCACAATTCTATTTGTTTACCTTGCAAGCGGTGGTGGAACTATTACTTATCTTTATTTACGAATTATTTACTTCCAGTATTGTGGTGATCAGTAAAATTATAAGACCTAAAATCAACATAACACCTGGAATATTCCCCCTGGAAACCAGCTTAGAGGGAGATGTGGAAATCACATTACTGGCGTTGCTCATTACCCTGACACCTGGTTCTGTGGTAGTAGAGATTTCTCATGATAATAAGACCTTTTATGTTCACGCCATGGATATTCCGGAGCTGAGTGATTCAGTTCTGAGATCCAAGGATAGATTTGAAGAAGCGATAAAGAAGGTGACCAGGTAGTGATCGAATGGATCTTGTTTTTTTCGTTATTTTTTCTGGCTCTCTCTATCTTAGCAATAATTTATCGTTTAGTGGTAGGGCCGACGGCTCCGGGGCGGGTTCAAGCCTTAGAGGCCCTGGGGATTAACCTGATTGCAGGAGTAGCCATTTTCTCCGTTTGGTTAAGAAGCACTGCCTTTTTTGAAGTCATTCTATTATTTGGGATCCTCTCCTTTATTGGTACCGTCGCCTTGACCAGATATATTGAAAGGGGCATTGTCATTGAACGGAAACAGTCTGATTGAATTAGGTATTGCCATCATTATTATAATCGGGACGATTTTTGTTTTCCTTAGTTCTATTGGTTTTATTCGCTTACCGGATGTTTATAATCGTGCCCATGCTCTTTCCAAAAGCTCTACACTAGGCGTTTTATTTATTCTCCTGGGGACCTTCCTGTTTTTCTTATTCATGGAGGAATATTTTAGTATAAAAATATTTTTAGGGATTTTCTTTGTGTTTCTTACTTCCCCGGTTTCCAGCCACTTGATCTGCCGGGCTGCCTATCGTTCCCATGTACCAATGGCCAAGGAAAGCATCCGGGATGATTTGAAAGAGGCGATCAAGGCATAAACGAGACTGCTGCCCCCAAGGTAAGACAGCCTCAATCAATTGGGTCTGGCCGTGTCGACGTTTGCCTTTTTCTCTTTTGACATGGTGTTATAGCCTGAGATTAGAAAATACCATTTAAATACATGAATCGCCAACCCTGTGGCAATAAAGGACATGCCAATAATTGTATAAAACCACATGGTACACCTCCGGGAATTTATCTATTGTTCAGAATACTTAAGAGCCCTTTCCCAAAAAAGGAAAGGGCTTTTTTCCATCAATTCTTTACTCTTCGCTATTATGCATGTAGCTGTGCAGATCTTTTCCATAAATCGGTGAATCCCAGATAAAATGCTCACCATCTCCTCTCTATGAGATGGTCAGATCATCATAAATAGAACTTCTTCTATTTATTTCTGTATATTAACCTTACTCATCACTACTTTCCCCTTTATATTTTTTACTGCAATATAAGGGGTTTCAAAGGACCTGGAATCTGTGGACACCTCTCTATTATCCCCTAAGAAAAAATAACTTTCTTCCGGAACACGGAAGTTCCCACAATATACACTATTGTTTACTACATATGGTTCGTTGAGGAGATTTCCATTTACAAATACCTTTCCATTTTGAATATCTATTTTATCACCAGGCAATCCTATTAATCTTTTGACAAAATCTTTACCATATTCTTTAGCATAGAATATCAGTACATCTCCTCTTTGATAATTCCCATTCAGTTTATTATATGCTAATTTTAAATCACCGGATCGGAGAGATGGATACATAGAATTTGAGTCGATTCTTACCGTATAAACTATATACCTGGCTGCAATCACTGCTATTATAGCAATAATCAAAAATATCATCCTAACCTCTCCTTCCCAAATAGATCAACACTAATACAGGGTTATTTTAGTGACCGTGATGTCCATGTCCGTGTGCTTGTCCGTGATCGTGTTCTTCACCTTCTGCCATCTTGAAAAATATAACATAAGCTTCTACATATTTCCTAGCGGCTTTTACATCATTTATATCAAAGTCTTTAAGTGCTATTGCTTTTTCAAACTTCTCTTCTAAAGCATGGTACTCTTCTGCGGTTACTAAACCTTTAAGTGGTGACATATTTCCTATCTCAATACTCTCATCAGCTGCTACAACTACCGGTTCCAGTACAGTTCCGGAAGGTTTTAAACCATCATAAGATGCGCCTTCACCTGCACGGTGAATTCTAACAAAGTTTTCTAAGAACCAACGATCTGCAACTTCTTTAGCCTCTGGTCCAAGCTTACGAGCTTTAAGACTTAAGTCATAAATTTCTTTCAGTTCTTCTTCGTATTCCTCAAAAATCCACTTGTATGCATAGTTGATGTTTCCTGTTTCAAGTGCTTTATAATGGACCCAGGAAATGCGACACGATTTTGCAGGGGATAAGCGACACCAATCTCGAATTAAACTAACTAAGTGAAAGGAGCATGTCCCATGCAAAAAAAACAGTGGTCACCGGAGCAAAAATT
>JAQVLN010000163.1 GCA_028704155.1 Desulfitobacteriaceae bacterium | reverse complement strand
AGGCTTATCTTCAAATGCAACAGCTAATTCCATTAGTTTAATAAAGCCCTCTATCAGATCGACAACAGGATTTTTCCGCAAAGTTCCATTTATTTCAATAAAGTCCCCTGGATTTATGTTTGATAAATCCGATTTTTCAGATAATAGTTTTATTTGTTTCTCCTCTTGTAAATACTGTCTTAACCGTTGAAATAAAGAGGATGGAGTATGTACTCTATCTTCGGTAACTTGGGTTCCATCGTTTATCTGTTGTTCACCCTTCAAAGAAGATTTCAAGTTAATACCTAGAAAAGCAAAAACATTGCTAACACCAATTTTGGCACCGACCGCAGTTCCTGTTGAATCTTTGTTTTCATTAAAAGTCTGTACAGATGACATTTCAGAAAAACCGTTTTCAATAGTAGCCAACATATCAAACACTATTTTTTGATTTAAGTAAATAGGTATATTCAAATTATCAAAATTCAAAAAATCATCCTCCTTTTATATTTATTAAATTTTATATTGTTTCTTTAAATGGTTCCTCGCTAGATCGTGTGGGTAAACAAATGTTCCTATAAATAATTGGTTAAAAACGAATGGTAATTATGGTACTTGAAGGAAGAGCCTTTGCCAGGAACGAAATGTAAAGTAAGTTTCGATTCCTTGAAGAGGAGGCCTTCTATCATGGATTACCAAACGTTATTCACTGCTGCTTTGGGTTTAACACCTCCGTGGGAGGTACAGGATATTAAGTTCTCTGAATCTCAAAATCGGCTGGATATATGGGTCGGTTTTCCCGAAGGAAATACCTTTACCTGCCCCGCCTGTGGTCAGTCTAGCATGCCGGTGTATGATACCAAGGAAAAGACCTGGCGACACCTGAATTTCTTTCAATTCCGCACTTACCTACATGCCCGTGTTCCCCGGATTAAATGCTCAGCTGGCTGCAAGGTAAAGCAGGTCATGCTACCTTGGTCCAGGCCGGGCAGTGAATTCACCCTGCTTTTTGAATCACTGATAATGCTACTGGCCAAGGATATGCCTGTTAATGCCATTGCTGAGTTAACCGGTGAACATGATACCAGGTTATGGCGAATACTCCACCATTACGTTAAAGAAGCCCGTACCAAGCTGGATTTCTCGAAAGTTAAGCAAGTAGGTGTAGATGAAACCGCTGCTAAAAGGGGCCATGATTACATCACACTTTTCGTAGATTTGGATAAGTCCCGGTTGCTCTATGCTACTCCAGGCAAAGGGAAAGAAACCATTGATTCCTTTGTGACAGATTTACGTAACCATCAGGGTAATCCCGACCAAATTAAGAACGTATGCTGCGATCTTTCTCCCGCCTTTATTGCCGGAGTTAAGTCGTCTTTACCGCAGGCCCAAATGGTTTTTGATCGCTTCCACATCATGAAAATCATAAATGCAGCGGTAGATGAAGTACGCAGGTATGAAAGTCATGAAAATGAAGCACTAAAAAAGACCCGGTATATATGGCTTAAAAATCAGCAAAATCTAACTGCTAAACAGCGCAACAAGCTTGAGAGCTTAAAATATGAACATCTAGACACTGTGCGCGCTTACAACATAAAGCTTTCCTTCCAGTGCCTTTTTGATCAGCCAAATCGGGTGTCTGGCGAGAAGTTTCTTAAACGCTGGTATTACTGGGCTACCCATTCTAAGTTAGTACCGATGGTAAATGCTGCTCATACCATTAAAGCTCACTGGAACGGTATTTTGAACTGGTTCAGTTCCCATATCTCCAACGGTATCTTGGAAGGAATCAATAGCTTAATCCAGGCTGCTAAAGCAAGAGCAAGGGGATATCGCAACAGCAAAACCCTAATAACAATGTCTTACATAATTTCCAGTCATCTTAACTTTAACTTACCCAGCGTATGCCCTTGATGGCTGTTTTTGTCGGTGACACCCACACGATCTAGCGAAGAGCCAAAATAACTTGCTGCTACGATGGGAAAGCCAAAAAGCGTTACTAAAAAACTATCCAATTTTCCCACATCCACGGATGCAGGCATAATTGCATGAATAGCAATTGTAAAAGCAGCCGAACACAATATCGTTAATATACTTGTGATTATACTATTTGAACTGGTTTTTACTGGATTCATAAAGGTTTTTTCCGCTAACCGTTTCAGATTTATTCCCTCCCATCTGTTTATGCAAACATGACTGCATCTCTTAACCAGGTTCAGTGGAAAGGGCGACGAACACATCGCCCCAGTGCAGTTTCCTGATTCGGGGGATCCTTTTACATTAGGTGTTATAATCGAGAACCCTATAGACATCACTTAATAAGTATATTCCAGTAATTAAGCATCCACATCAATCCCAGAACTGCCAGGGTAAATATACTATAATGAGCACGGACAATCCGCCCCCAAAATCCCTTCCACCAAGCTACGACCGTTAAAGTTACCAGTAGACAACTAAAAATCCACATAAGGATTGGGATGAAATCAAGTAATGGATTTCTTTTTACCAGCATGTATGCATCTGGGGGTAACTGGTATACAGGGTCAACAGGAGAAGAAAACAGGTTGGCGATTAAAATCAGGATGGTGATACTGGTACAAATGCCAACCCAGGAAGCAATGGCCGCCAACCTTCCTTTATTTTTTTGCCTTTTAAACCAACTTGCTATCATACTGATTATCCAGTAGATAAGCGAACCTATTACGATCAATATTATAATTATTGCAGCTAATGCCGTAAAACTCATAGTTGAATAAAATGGAGCTTTCGAATATGTCATAGGGCCATCGGTGGTCAACATCATTCTACCAAAAGGATCTGTTTTAAAAATAATTTTATGAAACGGGCCAAAGGCATCCTGGGTCCTTCCTTCTCTAAGATTCTGGTACACACCAGGCTCAATTTCAATAAATTTATTTGTTTCTCCACCACTAGTTACCAGAAGATATCCGTCTTCATCCACATCAACATTAATAATACCCCCGGCCAATATGCCGGCAATTTTATCATCAGTGGTAACACTTCTCCGGTTCATCTGATATTCACCTGTAAACTCTTTAGCTCTTTCCTTGCTGCCTTCGCCAGGTGCTCCCTTTATTTGAGCTTTAATTGGATAGTAAAAATCCATAAACTCTTGAAAAACCTCAGAATGAAGAAGATGATTACCACCACTGCAGGAAATAAAAATCCCTGTATTCACTTCCGGCACCAGGTAAAGACCTGTGTTATAGAGCATAGTACTTCCGCCATGAAAAAGCACATTTTTGTCATTAAAGACCCCCTCCATGAAACCAAGCGTCATGCATCCCAAAGTCGGGTCATAGGTAAAGTGCTGTTTATGCATTTCTTTTAATGTTTCTTCCTTAAGGATCCGTCCACCGTTATAAGCGCCACCAGATAAATGGGCTAGCATGAAATTGGCCATATCTGAAGCGGTACTG